>JAYVJN010000351.1:0-17352 GCA_043769325.1 Acidobacteriota bacterium | reverse complement strand
GTGAGGCGCAGAAAGCTTTTCGCGCTGCCGCCGCCGAGATTGAGAACGCCGGAAACCCTTGAACGCTGGGCGATTAACATCATGTCGAGGATGTCTTGGGCGAAATCAAAGGTTAGATTATTTTTCTTTTCAAAGCGGGCCGCCGCGATGCCCAAACCGATTTGGCTATCGGCCAGCGCAGGGCAAAAGACCGGCACGCGGGCCTTGAAAGCGGAAGTCATAATACCGTCTTCCGAGGCAATTTCGGCCAATTCGCGTCCCATCAGGTGGATAAACTCGCGGGTTGAATAACCGCGCGTCTGGTCTAACTGGTTGGCAAAACCACCGACCCATTCTTCGGCTTCGCGGTATTCTTCTTCGCTTGCCAGCACGTCGGCGATGCGTTTGACGCCGGTGGCTTCAAGTTCGGCGTCGCTCATGCTCGGATGATGTTGAAAGTGTTGCCGCCCCAATGTTTCATGCAGGTCTTGGAAAAGCAACGAACCGGAAACGACCAGCACGTCAACAAAGCGGTTTTTGATAACGTAAGCCAATAAACGGCGCATCCCCGCCGGCACCAGACCGCCCGAAGCCGAGAGGAAAATGGTCGTGTTATCGCCCAACATATCCAGCCAGATGCGATGCGCCTCGGCCAGTTGCCGTCCGCCAAAGCCAGTTCCTTCCATCTTTTCCAAGAGGCCGGCGACGGAGCGGTCACGGTCAACTTGCACGGGCCGTGTGGGGTTGGTCAGATATTTGGGTAGTTTTGATTTGCGTGGTGTAATCATAAAAAGAACTCCTATAAGTTATAAATTCCGATAATAAAGCAGCGCAGCAGTAACGTAAAGAGAAAAATTTGCACGGCTTCTTTTGAGCGCGTAACTAACGTGCGTGTTCTGTCCAAACACGCTTACTAACGTGCGCGTTCTGTCCAAACACGCTTACTAACGTGCGCGTTTCTGCCTTATTCAGTTTTCCCGTTGATGCCTAAATAAGTATAAGCGTCGTAGCGCGATTCGTAGAAATCAATCAACTCGGCGGCGTCGGCTTCGCTTAGTTCGTCGCGTTTGATGCGTTGCGCGACCAGGCGGCGAAAACCATCGTGGAGCAAACTGCGGTCGTAACGCGCGCGCTCTACGGCTTCGCCGATGGATGTGCCTTTAATGACTTTCTTGATGAGATAGCCATCCTGGTCAATAAAGACTTGGGCTTCGTGGGGCGCGCCGAAAAGGTTATGGTTATTGCCCATCACCTCTTGGTACGCGCCGACGAGCAGAAATGCCAGGTAGTACGGTTCGTCTTTGGGAATCTTGTGCAGTTCGAGAACTTGCTTTACGTCGTGCAAATCCACAAACTTATCAACCGTGCCGTCCGAATCGCAGGTGATGTCGCAGAGCGTCGCGTACTCTGTCGGTTTTTTGTTTAGCTTTTGAATCGGGACGATGGGAAATAATTGGTCTAAGGCCCAATGGTCGGGGACGGAGCGAAAGACCGAGAAGTTGGTTAAATACTTGGCGCACAAGAGGCTGCGCAGTTCGCCGAATTCTTCCGAGACGTATTTGGCCTGTTGCGCGTATTTATCCGCCGCCTCGCAAATATCCCAGAACAAGACTTCGCCGTTGGCGCGGTCTTGCAACGAAATGAGCCCTAAATTGAACATTGTGAACAGTTCTTCGCGGTGTTCGAGGGCGTCATGATAATACTCGCGGTGGTTTTTGATAGTAATGGACTCGCGCAAATCATGGAGTTCCACCACAGTTTGCGGGGCGTCTTCGCCCAAGACCATCGGCGTCAAATCTTCGACGACGGTTTCGATTTCTTCCAAAACATTGGTCACGACGATGGCGTGATAAGCTGTCAGAAAACGGCCCGATTCCTGAATGATGTGCGGATGCGGGGCGTTTTCGTCATCGCAAACTTGTTTGATGGTGTAAACCACGTCGTTGGCAAACTCTTGCGCCGTGTAGTTGGCGGATGAATCAAAATTGGTTTTCGAGCCGTCATAGTCAACCGCCATGCCGCCGCCCACATCCAGATAATCAACCGGAACTTTCATCTCGCGCACTTTGGCATAGACGCGGGCGGCCTCTTTCATGGCGTTTTTGATGCGCTTGATGTCAGTGAGTTGCGAACCGATGTGAAAGTGCAAGAGGCGCAGCATATCAATCCGTCCGGCGGCGTGCATACGGCGAATGACTTCAAGGATTTCCGTTGTCGTCAGGCCGAATTTAGCCGCCTCGCCGCCCGATTTTTCCCAACGCCCCGAGCCTTTTGAGTATAACTTGACGCGCATTCCGACGATGGGCAGCGTGCCTTTGTGCGTCTCGGCTTGCTTGAGAACATGGTCTAATTCGCTCATCTTTTCAATGACGATGACCACTTTTTTGCCGCAGGTCGCGCCCGCGAAGGCGAGTCGGATAAACTCTTCGTCTTTGAAACCGTTTAGCACTAACAGGCTGTCAGGCGATTGTTCCATCGCCAAAGCCGCGTAAAGCTCGGCTTTAGAACCCGCTTCAAGGCCGAAATTGTAGCGCGTGCCTTCTTTGAGATATTCTTCCACTACCGAACGCTGCTGATTAACCTTCATCGGATAGACGCACATATGCGCGCCTTCGTATTCATACTCGCGGATGGCTTTGCTAAAGGCGCGTTGCAGTTTGCGCACCTGCGCGGTGACGAGTTGCGGGAAGCGCAAAAGAACGGGGGCGGTGATGCCGCGCCGCGCTAAATCATCCATGATTTCACGCAAATCGGCGGAACGGGTGTCATTTTCGGTGGGGCGCACCACCAAATGGCCTTTGCGGTTGACACCAAAATAACCCGCGCCCCAGTTTTCTATGCCGTATGTTTCTAGCGTTTGTTCGATGGCAGTGGACAATTCTTGTATTTGCTCCTGATAAAAATGTACGACAAACTTCAGTTTGACGTTAGCTCGTTTAAGCGCCTCTCAATCGCCGTCTGCGACAAACTGAAGTTTGTCGTACATCTGGACGCGATTTTGCTTCGCCGCGCAATGTAACAAAAAACGCGCCGCCAAACAATAACTATTTTTCCGTCGCAGAAAAAACGAGGCTCTGGAATAAAACGCGCCAGAGTAACAATTTAGCGTGAAAGTAACCGATTTGGCGGTAATTTTAGCGTTTACTACGCTTTGTATATAGCGTAACCGGCGTTACTATAAAAAGTTTGGTGACAAAAGTATAACACATTTTTCAGCTTTGCGCTATTTGTTGGATTTATGGAAATTATTCCCTTAGTGTTGGCGGGAAAGCAGATCCGCCTTGAACCGCTCACGCCCGCGCACGCCGACGCGCTTTGGGCCGTCGGGCAAGACGAAAGCGTCTGGGCTTTGAACCCCGAACCCGTGCGGACTTTAGAGGATATGCGTGCTTACGTTGCCAAGGCTCTCGACGAACAGGCGCGGGGCGTTTCGCTGCCCTTTGCGACGGTTTTGCAAGAGACGAATCAGGTCATCGGCAGCACCCGCTTTGGCAATATCGTCACGGCGCACCGCGTCGCGGAAATCGGCTGGACGTGGATAACCCCACAATGGCAGCGCACTTACGTCAACAGCGAAGCCAAGTTGTTGATGCTGCGCCACGCCTTTGAGACCTGGCAGTGCAACCGCGTGGAGTTCAAGACCGACTCGCTCAACACGCGCTCGCGCAATGCCATCCTGCGCCTCGGCGCCACCGAAGAAGGCACTTTCCGCAACCACATCATTACCTCCACCGGGCGTCTGCGCCACAGCGTCTATTTCAGCATCATTGACAGTGAGTGGCCGGCCGTAAAAACAGGGCTCGAAAGCTACCTTGACAGGCAATAAAGGCGGCACGGGCCGGGAGCGCGGACAGCCTTGTCCGCATGAGCGCGAGAGCGCGAAAAAGGTAGCGCAAGAAGTATGTTATTAGTCAACAGCCTGCTTCGGCATGGTCGTTACTCGCCTTTGGCTCGTTGCGGACAAGCGCGTGGCGCGCTCCAGTCGTAA
Organism: Acidobacteriota bacterium; assembly: GCA_043769325.1. Lineage (GTDB taxonomy): Bacteria > Acidobacteriota > Blastocatellia > Pyrinomonadales > Pyrinomonadaceae > JAYVJN01. Next base: position 13,385 of record JAYVJN010000351.1, on the reverse strand, counting down.
AGCCCTTCTTTTCTTGATTCGCATAACCTGCCCGCGTGTTGGGTTTATTCCTCGTCGTCGTCGCCATCGGCAATTTGGATGAGTGACGCGCTGGTCACGATGTCCTCGTCGCCGGTGCGGATGAGGCGCACGCCCTGGGCCGAGCGGCCCGTTTCGCGGATTTTGTCAGTGGTGAGGCGGATGAGTTTGCCTTGTTGGGTGATGATGATGATTTCGGAATCGTCATCCACCGGAAAGACGCCGACCACTTTGCCGGTTTTTTCGGTGGTCTTCATGTTGATGACGCCTTTGCCGCCGCGCGCGGTCAGACGGTAATCGCCAACTTTGGTCTGTTTGCCGTAGCCTTTTTCCGAAATTGAGAGCATTAGTTCGCCGCCTTCGGGCGAGACCGCGCCGACGGCCACGACATAATCGCCTTCGCGCAAGTCCACGCCGCGCACCCCACGCGCCGCGCGGCCCATCGGACGCACCTGTTTTTCGTTGAAGCGCACGGCCTGGCCGTCGTGGGTGGCGATGAAGATTTGCTTTTCGCCGTCGGTGAAAATCACTTCCAGGAGTTCGTCGCCTTCGTCCACGTTGACGGCGTTGATGCCGTTGGCGCGGATGTTTTGGAACTCGGAAAGCGCGGTTTTCTTAATCACGCCCTGCCGCGTAACCATCACGAGATAGCGCGTGTCAGAAAAGTCGCGCACGGGCACGACGCCCGCGAGTTTGCGCGTTGTGGGAATGCTGATGAGATTGACCAACGCCTTGCCGCGCGAGGCCGCCGCCGAATCGGGCAGTTCGTGAACCTTTAACTTAAAGACCTGGCCGTCGTCGGTAAAGACCATCAGATAGGCGTGGGTCGAGGCGATGAACAGATGTTGCACGAAATCCGCGCCCTTTGCCATCGCCCCGCGCCGCCCTTTGCCGCCGCGCCCCTGGCGTTGGTAAGTGGTGATGGGCGTGCGTTTAATGTAACCGCTATTGGTAACGGTGATGGCTACTTCTTCGTCGGGGATGAGGTCTTCGATGCTCATCTCGGCGGTTTCGTCTATGATTTCCGTGCGCCGTTTGTCGCCGTAATCTTTGCGGACGCTTTCCAGTTCGCCGATAATTACTTCGCGCACCAAATGATCGCTACGCAAGATGGCTTCGAGTTCGCCGATAAATTTGAGCAAGTTTTCCAGTTCGTCGGTGATTTTTTGCCGTTCCAAAGCGGAGAGACGGCGCAGTTGTAAATCAAGAATGGCTTGGGCTTGCAGTTCGGAGAATTGCAGGCGGTCAAGCGCACCGCGCAAGTCTTTCAGGTATGCGTCAAGCGGTTTATTGGTCGGGACGCCGCGCCAGTTTTTCGTCTCGCTCATCGAAGCGGTGTTGCCGGTGAGCCATTGGCGGGCTTCATCAACGGAACGGGCGTTGCGAATCGTGGTGACGATATAGTCCAGCGCGTCAATCGCTTTGGTCAAACCTTCGAGGATGTGGGCGCGGGCCTGGGCGCGGCGCAGTTCGTATTGCGTGCGTCGCCGCACCACCTCGCGCCGGAAGTCAACGAAGGCTTCCAGCATCTGTTTGAGGGTCAAAACGCGCGGCTGGCCGTTGACAATGGCGAGATTGATGATGCCGAAAGAGGTCTGCATCGGCGTCAGTTTGTAGAGATTGTTGAGAACGACTTGCGGGATGGCGTCGCGCTTTAATTCCACGACAATGCGCATCCCGTCGCGGTCTGATTCATCGCGCAGGTCATGGATGCCGTCAATTTTCTTCTCGTTGATGAGTTCGCCAATGCGCTCTAAGAGCCTTGATTTATTGACTTGAAACGGAATCTCTGTCACCACGATGGCGTCGCGCATCATCGTGCCTTGTTCCAGGCGGTCAACGCCGGCTTTGGCGCGGAGTTGCAAAATGCCACGCCCTTCGGTGTAAGCCTTGCGAATCTCGGATTTGCCGTAAATGAAGCCGCCCGTCGGGAAATCCGGCCCAGAGACAAATTTCATCAATTCTTCGATGGTCGTGCCCGGGTCGCGCACGAGGGCGATGGTCGCGTTGACGATTTCCGTCAGGTTGTGCGGCGGCATCTTAGTCGCCATGCCGACGGCGATGCCTTCCGAACCGTTCACCAAAAGCTGCGGGAAACGCACCGGCAAAACCTTAGGTTCGCTCAAAGATTCGTCATAATTGGGCTGAAAATCAACCGTCTCTTTCTCAATGTCCGACAGCATCTCATTCGTGATGCGCGACATACGCACCTCCGTGTAGCGGGCCGCCGCCGCATTGTCGCCATCAACACTGCCGAAATTCCCTTGCCCGTCAACCAACGGATAACGCAAGGAAAAGTTCTGCGCCATGCGGACAATCGTGTCGTAAACCGCCGTATCGCCGTGCGGGTGGTACTTGCCTAAACAATTGCTAACAGCGATGCCGCTTACAAGTAGCTCATGCGATTCATCGGCAATTTGGATGTCGTAAGTTTCGGCCTGTTCGCCGCGATTGATGACGGAAGCGGTTTCCAAGACGCAGTAATTGTCCATCAACCGGCGTAATTTCTCTGCGAGAGGCGAACCGACGCGCTCAAGTTTTTGCAAGATTCCCCAAGTTTCAATTTGGCGGTAGGAGAGAGTTTTTTCTTTCAAATCGCTGGAGTAGCGAATCTTTGCGCCTGTCGGATATTTAATGCCGGCGCGGAACTTGCGGCCTTCTTTGTCTTGATACCAACCCGCGCCGAGATGGTGCCGCGAAAGTTCGTCAAAGATTGCGCTACTGGGAATACATTCAGTGGTGTTATTGAGAACGCGCCGTTGCCAGTTATCAAGCTGCAAAGCGGCCTCTCGTTTGTGCGCGACCTGCAAATGCGGCATGAGCAATCCCGCCAGGCGCGAGGCGTTTTCGCCCACCAAGTTGAGCGTGTAAAGCCGTAACCCACCCTGAACGCGCTGTCTGTCTTGTTCCATGCGATAAGCGTGCAGGCCGCAATCGGCGAGCATGGCTTGGAGTTGTTCGGTCAATTGCGGCGAAGTGGTTGCCAGCACAATTTCGCGCTTTGATTCAGCCACGCGCAAAGAACCGTCGCCATCCACGAAACCCGCCAGGAACGGCAAAAATAAACGACGGTCAGCCAAAACCCAATCCGGTGCGCGCTTGGTTTTGCATTTATCAGCGCAGACGGCGGTGGCTTCGGCGAGGCCGCTAAAACGTAGCGTAAATATTGGCTGGTAATGCGCTTTTTGCGGTTTGCGTTCGCTCAAAGAAGCCTTGACGCCGGTTTCCCGGCAATAAGCCGCGACAAACTCAAGCGGTTCTTTGTCCACCATGCCGATACCGACGCGCCGCGAACGGCCCCTATCGGTTAAAAATCCTTCGGCTACGACTAAACCGGCGACATAAGCCGCTTTGGTTCTTTCACTTGACGGGTGTTCCGGCGGGCAACCCAAGACGCGCGGGCTGGACGCCAAAACCAATTTACCTTCCAATTGGTCGGCCCGTTCCCACGCGACGCTCAAATCTTCTTGCAGCACGCGAAACTTTTGCCCCGGCGTTACTTTCATCGTCTGGCCGTTGGCAAAGGTAATTTCTACCAATGCGCCCGGCGGGTTGTGGTAAGCTTCAACCACCGCACTTGTGTAGCCGTTGGGCATCAGGACGTTTTCGCCAACTTCAATGGTTTCAATTGGTTTCAGCCCGTGTTCGGTGTGGACTAAAGTTCCGGCGACGAAACATTCCCCAACGACGCGCGCGCTCTTTTTATGTGGTTTATTATGGACGTTGCCGAGTTCGTGCATGGCCCAGAGGACGCGGCGGTGGACGGGTTTGAGGCCGTCGCGCACGTCGGGCAAGGCGCGTCCGACAATAACGGACATGGCGTAGTCGAGATACGAACGCCGCATCTCGTCTTCAATCGTAACGTAATTCTTGAGAATAGTTGTTTCCATTAACGAACCTTTCGGGTAAACTATGTTATGCCGCAACGAAATAGGCGTTGACGGCCAAACTATTTTGGGCGCGAATCATAAAACCGGCGCGCCATTTCCCCACCATTTAGCCCAAGTTTTATGCAGGTCAATAATTAGTTGAGCCATTGTCGGCAGACGCGCTAAAACGTCTCTTAGTATAGCGTAAAAGGCAACTTTTGACCACTTCGGAAATGACATAATACCCACATAAATCAGTAATTTATCACGCGCGAGCCGGTCTTTTGCCGGAACTCGTAAAATCGCCCTTCATTTCTCCCCCAGAGGAATTTTCGGCAGGCATGAGAGAGCTTTATTCAACACCTCGGCGACAGGTGCGCCTGGATTTGAAACTACCCGTGCGGGTGCGCGGACGTGACAGCCAAGACTGTGAGTGGGCAGAGTTAACGCACTTCATAAATGTCAATCAAATGGGCGCGCGGATTATTTTATCAAGACCCACCGAACCAGGCCGGATTTTGCAACTAACTTCAGCCCTTCCGAGTCAACTGCGCGGTTTTGACTTTGCCGAAGCGCAGTATCGCGTCTGGGCGGTGGTGGTAAATACCGCCTTCGTTCAGGCTCAGGGGCCGGAACCCTTGCAGATAGAGGCTGGCGTAGCCTTCATCGGCCCGCGTCCGCCACAAGAGTTTGAAGCAGACCCGTCCAAGCTTTATGAAATTGTTGCTGCGCCGGTTGGCGCGGAACCCTGGCGCGTGCGAGAATTGCCTTATAGCGGGGCGAAAGGCGAAGCGTCCCGTCCCGAAACGCGCCATCCGATTGCCGTTGAGATAGAATTACAAAGCTTTGCTAAACAGGGTGCCGAAACTGTTTCAGAGCTGACGGTGACAGAGAACCTGAGCTGCAAAGGGGCTGCCGTTTTTACTACGCTGGACTTACAGGAAGGCCGTTACGTCCGCGTCGTGAGCGCGCACCCGACGGTTTCGCTGCTTGCGGCGGTGCGTTTGCGCCGTAGCGGAGGGGATGGACACACCCGCTTGCACCTTGAATTTATTAACGGCGAGTGGCCTTTTGAGGGCGTGGAAAGCCCTCCATGAGATGGGAATGACAGCAGCGAAATTAGCGCACCGGCCTGAAGAGCCAAGCAAACAGCAAAACAGAACGGCGAAAGAACCGTTTATTCTGCCGCAATGGGCCTTTGACGCTATCCGCAACGGCTTTGCGCCGGTGTCGCGTTTGCTTTGGGATATTGAGTTTCAAGGCGCGGAAAACGTGCCAACTTCCGGTGGCGTCATTATCGCAGCTAACCATCAAACCTATTTAGACCCCTTTTGGATTGCTCTTAAAGTGCCGCGCCCACAGCGTTATCTGGCGTGGAATGAGGCTTTTAGCTGGCCCATTGTGGGGCCGGCGTTGGGCGCGTTGGGCGCGTGGCCGTTGAGTTTGGAAACGGTTGACCCAAAGCCTTTGCGCCGCGCTTTCAAGTGGTTACGCAAAGACGGCGCGTTGGTGATTTTTCCAGAGGGCGGGCGATGCGAATCAGATGGCGCATTGTTGCGCTTCAAAAGCGGCGCCGCGCGTTTGGCTTTGGAAGCCCGCGTGCCGATTTTGCCGGTGACAATCTGCGGCGCGCACCGCGTCTGGCCGCGCGATTACAGTTTCCCGCGACTCCATAAAATTTCGCTCGTCTATCATCCGCTCATGTTTGTCCACCCGCGTTCCGGCGAAGACTCCCGCGCTTGCGCTTTACGCGAGACAGCGCGGCTGGAACAAATCATCGCCTCAGCTTTATAACAGAGTCCACAATTCGGCATTCCGGGCTAAAACCAGAGCGCGCACCAACGGCATTGCGTGTTATTGAGCGTGCAGACGGTGTAACGCGGCGTGCGTTTAGCGATAGGTGTTTGAGTTGTGGTCAGTCAAAGTCCGGCCCGACAATATGTGCCAGCCATGACGAAGGCTTCGGTATCAGAGATTTGCGGGTTGTTGAGCCGCCAATCAAAGGGCAGCAACGATTGGGTTTTGATGCCCATAATGCCCTGCGCCAGCACTTCGTCAAGCGTGAGCAAGGCGCGCATGGTGTTACGCGGGCTGAGGTGTGCGTCGTCGGTGTCGTCGTGTTCGACGCAATTGTGGCCCAACACACGGGCCAGACGGCGCGGCAGAGGGTCGCGGCTAGGCGAGCGGGCGATGAGTTTGCGGGCGGCGATGGCCCCGATGAGGTCGCAGGTTAATTCTTCCGAACGACGTCCGGTAACGCGCATTCCGGTCAAGCCGGCGGCGCGGCGTCCGACTTTGAGAAACAAAGGTTGGAGGCTGTCTTCTTTGCCGTCGCCGAGGTGCGTCAGTTCGTGCGCTAAAACGCCGAGCAGCCCTTCACTGGAGCGTAAACCGACCAGGAAAAGCGTGCCGAAAGTGATGACTGTCGGGCGATTGGTGCTCACCGAAGCGTTATCGCGCAAGTCCACATCGGGTTCGATTTTGGTGACGGCGTTAATGCGCGTTTCGGCGGCGCGGAGGCGGGCATCTTCCAATTTGTGTTCGGCGGCGAGTTCGCGCAAGGCTTCAATAGCTAGTTGACGGGCCGTCGGCAGAAGTTGTTCGGCGCGTTTGACGGCGGCGGCCACGTCAGGATTTTTGAGCGGTAATGAAGGGCTGGCCTGCATCACGTCAATCGGAGTGCTGCTCTGGGCATCGAATTTGCGCTCACGGCAAATCATTCCGACAGCGTTGGCGATGGGGTCGAGCGGTTTTACGTTGTCATGCGAGAATTCTACCTGGCGCGGGCGCGTATCGGGGTTGGGGTACTCTTTTTTAAGTTTACTTTCGTCCGCAGTTTGCGCCGGCAAAGGCAGAGCCAGTAAGCCTATTGCGCCAATCAGACAGAAAAATTGCACCCAATCAATACGTCTCATCTGTTTACCCTTTGCTATTACTTATTGCGCCATACAGGTTTACGCTTTTCCATGAAAGCCTGTACGCCTTCTTTTGCGTCGGCTAATTGGAGCAGTTCTTCCAGATAGAAGTTCTGCACCTTATCTAAGGCTTGAATAAACGGCGAACTGCTCGCTTGTTCCACAGCTTTGCGCGTTACTTGTAAAACAGAGGCGGAAAGTTCGCGCAAACGACTCAAAATCTCTTCTGCTTTTGCTTCTAACTGTGCCGGCGGCACAACGTAATTGGCTAAACCTAACCGACAAGCCTGCTGCGCGTCAATCAATTCGCCGGTCAAAAGCAATTCCAGAGCGCGTTTTTCGCCAATTATACGCGGTAACAGCACACACGCAACCGGCGGGAAGACGCCAAGCTTAATTTCCGGCTGCCCGAACTTGGCGCGGTCACTGGCGATGACAATATCGCAACCCGCCACCAGTTCGCATCCGCCACCCAAAGCGGCCCCATCTACCAAAGCCAGCGTCGGCTTAGAGATTTGCGCCAACAAGCGAAAGATGCCGTGAAAGCTTTCGAGCATTTGATAGATTGATTTTTCTTCGTGGTCTTCCACTGCCACGCCCGCGCTAAAGGCCCGCGCTTCCGTTGCCGCCGCAAAGACAATCGCCACCAAATCATCATTATCGCGGCAGATACGCAAACACTCGCTTATCTCGCGCATCGTCGCCAGATTGATGACGTTTAACGGCGGACGCGCCAAAGTGATGCGCGCCACACGGTTTTCGATGCCGAATCGGATATTTTGGTAGCCCATTTAAGTTCTAAGTTCAAAGTTCCAGGTTCAAAGTTCCAAGTAATTGTGACTTTGAACCTGGAATTTACAAAGATTGTCCGCCATCCACGCGGATAGTTGCGCCGGTGATATGGCGGGCGTTTTCGGAGCAGAGGAAAACGGCTAATTCCGCTACGTCTTGCGGTGTGCCGAGACGCCCCAGAGCAGTTTCGCGCAAGGCTTGTTCGCTGGTTTGCGCCGGCAAATTAGCGAGCGCGGGGAGTTCGATAAAACCAGGCGCAACAGCGTTGACATTGACGTTGAAGCGTCCCAGTTCCGCTGCTGCGGCCAGGGTCAGGCCCGCTATGCCGGATTGCGCGACGACTGTATTGGCTAGGCCGTAACCGCCGCGTAAAACCTTGACCGGCGCGATATTAACGATTTTGCCGCCCTTTTGTGCGCGAAACACGCGCGTCGTTGCTTGCAGGTAATTGAACGCGCCTTTGAGGTTGAAATTCAATGAACGCTCCCAATCAGGTTCATTCATATCGGCCAGCGGCGCGTTGAGCGTGAGGCCCGCCGCATTGATGAGAATATCCAACCGTCCTAACCGCGAACGCACTTCATTGACGATGCGCCCCGCCTTACCGCTGTCCGTGACATCGGCGGTAAAAGTGGAAACCCGCGCGCCCAATTCTTTTAGCGCGCGCGAAAGTTTTATCATCTGTTCTTCGTTGGCCTGGTCAACGATGGCGATATGCGCCCCGTGTTGCGCCAACAATAACGCGCAAGCATGGCCGATGCCTGCCGCCGCGCCCGTGATAATGGCTGCTTTATCTTTGAAATCCATCTGCGGGGGAATACCGAACAAAAGCCTCAACTATGCGTTGCAACCGCGAGTTGGCTTTAATTTGCCAAAGTGTTTAATGTGAAAAAACGCGCCGTCTTAGAGCGCACTCTCATATTACAACCTTTTGCGAGGCTGTTCGTCAATAACTATTCGCTCAAAGATTTGCCCAACCAAGTTTGATAGAGGTTTTGCTGCGCTGATGTCGGGTTTGCCACCGTAACGATACGGTATTCAGGTTCAATCCGTCCACCGAGTTTGAGCGTCAGGGAGCGCAGTTCTTCGGCGCGAAAAAGCGTTAGGTTAACGGTTTGGCCGGGTTGTTTTTCGGCGAGGCGTTTGTTGAATTGGTCAAGCGTCACGCGCCAGCCGTCGAGCGCGATGATTTCGTCGCCGGTGTTGAGGCCCTGTTCGTATGCCGGCGCGCCGGCATAGACGCGCCGCGCGATTAGTTTGCCGTTGTCGTTGGCTAAATCCGCGCCCAAGTATGCTTTAGCCGTAGCGTTGGGGGCTTCGGTTTGCAGCCGCAAGCCGACAGCGTTGAGGCCCGTGTTGTAGTCCAAATCGTCGCGCCCGCGCACGAAACGGTTGAAAAACTCGTCCAGACTGCCGCCAGCCGCCGTCTCGCAGACGCGCTGCATATCGGCTGGCGTGTAGTTGCGGTTTTTTTGCGAAAAATCGCGGTAAAGAGAACGCATCACATCGTCCAGCGACTTTTTGCCATCACTCCGGCGGCGAATTTCTAAATCAAGTAGAAGGCCCAGCAACGCGCCTTTGTCGTAGTAAGAAATCTGCGTGTTGACCGAATTTTCGTCTTGCCGGTAGTATTTGACCCAGGCGTCAAAGCTGGCCTCTTCTACGCTTTGTTGCCGGCGTCCTGGTTTTCCTTCGACGTTGCGAATGACGTTACTATTATACTCAAAGAACTTGCGTTCGCTCATCAAGCCGGCGCGTTGCAGCAGCAAGGCTTCGTAATAACTGGTCAAGCCTTCCGCCACCCAGAGTAATTTAGTGTAGTTCTCGTTGTTGTAATCAAAGGGGCCGAGCGCGTCGGGGCGGATGCGTTTGACGTTCCAGGCGTGGAAAAATTCGTGCGCCACGAGCGTCAGAAAATCCGTGTACTCGTTGGCGTTATTGAAGATTTCGCGGCGGGTAATAAGCGCGCAGGAGTTCAAATGCTCTAAACCGCCGCCGCCGACAGGACGCAGCCGCAGCAAAAAAGTGTAATCGCGGTAAGGCACATCGCCCATCATTTGCGCCGCCGCTTCGACAATTTTGGCGGTGTCTTCGCGCAGACGGGCCTCTTGATAATTGCCTGTGCCGTCAATCACCATGCGATGCGGCACGCCGCGCACGGCAAACTTGATTTCCTTGAGTTCTCCAATTTGAAACGGCGCGTCATACAACACATCGAAATTATCAGCGCGAAAAGTGTTGGGTTGCTGCGGCACCGGCGAGAGGCCCGTCGCCACTTGCCAAGTGCCGTAAGGATTGACTTTGACCGTTGCCGGCGCGTTCAGTTGGCCCGGCAGGTGCATGAGCAAAGCCGCCGGCGCGAAAAAGCCCTGGCGGTCATTGAGTTCGTTGGTGCGCACGCTCATTTCATTGGCGTAAACGCGGTAAGCGATGATTACTTCCGCCGCCGCGCCGCGTTCGATACGCCAGGTGTTTTTGTTAGTTTTGCTCCAGGCCAAGTCTTTGCCGTCTTTGTCTTTAGCGGCAAAATCTTGTATATGGCGGGCATATTCGCGCACCAGGTAAGACCCAGGCGTCCAGACCGGCAAGGCCACTTCAAGCGTCGGCGCGTTGTGGTTGGGGCGCACCCGCATCTCAACTTCAAAGAGATGAGTGTGAGGCTGCGACATGGAAACGGTGAAACTAATCTCCGGCGTATTCACAGAGCGACCTGCCTGTCCTGAAATTATGGAACTTAAAAACAGCAGCCACAGCAACAGCGCGGCCCAACGTAACGGTTTCATCTGGCTTTAACCTTTCTCTCATAGCTTGGGAAAACCATCTTAGCCATGAACCGCCTTCTTGCCAAGACCGGACGCATAAAAAGCAAATGTTGGTTAGGGCTTATTCAAAGTAAGGTTAGAACATCACTGGTTATCAACTATCAACTATCATTTATCATCTATTATGGCTAAACCGGCGTTGTGACCGTCATAAATGATAAGTGATAGATGATAACTGATAACCACAGCCGGCATTAGGTTGAGGTACATTTCTCAAGCGCGGTGGCCTGTCATTATTTTCCTACTTTGAATAAGCCCTAAACTGTTGGTTGCGTCACGCAGCGCGTCATTGTTAATACTGCGAAGAACCGCCGTCCACATTTATGGCCTGGGCGTTGATGCCGCGTCCGTCATCAGAGGCCAATAAAACGGCCAACGCCGCGACTTCCTCCGTCGTGACCATGCGGTTTTGCGGACTCATTTTGTTGAGAATCGCGCGCGCTTCCGTCTCACTCTGGCCGGTTTTGGCGGTGATGTTTTGGATTGCGCCGAGGGCCATATCGGTTTCGGTGTAACCAGGACAAATCGCGTTGACGGTGATGCCTTGGGCGGCGACTTCCATCGCCAGCGAGCGCGTCAGGCCCAGAACGCCATGTTTTGAGGCGTTGTAAGCCGCAATGTAAGGCGCGCCCATCTTGCCGGCAATTGAAGCCACATTGATAACGCGGCCCCAACCTTTTTCCAGCATGGCGGGCAAGGCGGCGCGCGTGCAGTAAAATGTGCCATCGAGATTGACCGACAAGATGCGCCGCCAGCGTTCGTCACTGGTTTTGTGAAACGCCGCGCTTTCCGCTATGCCGGCGTTATTGACCAAAATATCCACGCCACGCCCAAAGTTTTCCACCACTGTGGAAAACGCCGCCGCCACGCTCGCCGAGTCTGCCACATCGCACGTCGCGGACATGGTTTTGACCCCATATATTTCGGCGATTTCGCGGGCGACGGCTTCCACTTGCGCCGCCGTGCGCGCCACCACTGCGACATCCGCGCCCTCACGCGCCAACGCCTCGGCTATCGCCCGCCCAATGCCGCGCCCGCCGCCGGTGACGAACGCCAGTTTGTTCTGTAATAAATTTGCCATTAAATCCCCAGCTTCTTTCTGAGCCGCAGTTCCAGCCGGTTCATCTCGCCTTCGTCGGTTTCGTGGTCGTAGCCGCAGAGGTGCAAGAGTCCGTGCAGAATGAGTTGCGCGATTTCTTCTTCCAGCATGAGGCCGTTCTCTTGCGCCTGTTTTGCGGCTTGCGCCAGGCAAATCACGACATCGCCCAACGAAGCCGCCGCCGCGCGTTCCCACGCCTCTTGCTCCGACGGAAAAGACAGCACATCCGTCACATAATCCTTGCCGCGCCATTCACGATTAAGCGCGCGCATGGCATTCGCTGACACAAACGCCACCGTTGCGCCTTCATCTTTGACGCCCGGCAACACGCCGACGACCCGCGCCGTGAACGCTTCCCAGCGTGCCACGTCAAGCTCGTATTTGCGCTGGCGGTTGATGATTTCGACCATTGTTTACAGGTGGTTCTGGCTCGTGTTGGCCTCGTAAGCCTTGATAATCATCTGCACCAGGCGGTGGCGCACCACGTCTTTTTCGTTGAAGTAGGTGAATGCAATGCCTTCGATGTCTTGCAGTATGCGGGCGGCTTCGACCAATCCGCTGCGGCGGCCCGTCGGCAGGTCAACTTGCGTTACATCGCCCGTAATGACGGCTTTGGAACCGAAACCGATGCGCGTCAGGAACATCTTCATCTGCTCGGAAGTGGTGTTTTGCGCCTCGTCCAGGATGATGAACGCATTCGCCAGCGTCCGGCCCCGCATGAAAGCCAGCGGCGCGATTTCTATCACGCGCTTTTCCAACAACTTAGTGACTTTCTCTTGCTCCATCAAATCAAAGAGCGCGTCGTAGAGCGGGCGCAAATAAGGGTCTATTTTCTCCTGTAAATCGCCGGGCAAATAGCCTAGTTTTTCGCCCGCTTCCACCGCCGGACGGGTCAGGATGATGCGGCTGACCTGCTTTTGCGTGAGCGCGTGCAAGGCCAGCGCGACGGCCAAATACGATTTTCCCGTACCGGCGACACCTATCCCAAACACTACATCGTTGTCGTGGATGGCTTCGATGTAACGCCTTTGGTTGGTAGATTTGGGTGCGACCAGCTTTTTGCCGGTGGGGTTAAAACGCGCTTTGGTGAAATAGTCGCGCAGACGATAGGCGCGGTCTTCGGCGATTTGCGCGAAGGCTTCGCGGAGTTCCTTATCGGAAAATTGGTGGCCTTCCTGAAAGAGCGCAGCGAAATCGGTCAGAATCGCTTCCACCGTCGCCACGTCTTTCTGTGCGCCGTCAATCGAAACGTCCTGCCCGCGCATATCCACACGCACGTCGAGCAACGATTCCAGGTATTTTATGTTTTGGTCATGGACGCCAAACAGCGTCTCCATACCGCGTGGCGGCAGTTCGATTTTACGCAAAAGTCACTCCTAAAAATCAGTGGCAGTCGGCAGGAACAGTCGGCAGGCAGTTCGGAATTCGCCCTTTGTCTGCGGCCTGGCAATCCGCTTTGTTTAATAAAGTAAACGCTACTATACGTTGAAAGCAAGTGTCAAACTGCTGGCTGCCCTTGTTGGCTGCTTTTACCGGCTGCTCACGGCTTAACCGGCACGGCGCGGGGCAAATCACCGTCGTCGAGAATGGGCCGCGTGGCGGGTTGCAGGCCGGGCCGGAAGGGTTTGATGTTACGCAAGACGGGCGGGACTTTGGGGCGCGGTATTTTAATGGAATCCACTTCGTCGGCGCGGCGAATGATGGCCCCGCCTTTGCCCGCAAGCCAGGCGTCGGGGCCGCCGTGATAAGCGACGGCAAAGAGCGTGACGCTGGTAATCGTGGGCTGCAGTCCCCAGTTTTGCCCGCCGTCTTTGGTTGAGAGCACGCGCCCGTTTTCGCCAACGGCGAGCGCGTCGTCGCGTCCGCCCAG
>JAYVJN010000350.1:0-9597 GCA_043769325.1 Acidobacteriota bacterium | reverse complement strand
CGCGTTGCAATGCGTTTTACTCGCTCTCTGGGCCGGCCTTTTGTCAACCCGACGAGTTGGCTATATCGCCGGCATCTGGGCCGCATTGTACCCGCAGTTTATCCGTTACCCACAGACGCGGTACAGCGAAACTTTCTTTATCTGCTTGTTAGCGTTAGGGATATGGCTTTTAGTCCGCGCTCTGCACAAACGCTCTTTAGGTAATATCTTGCTGGCCGGAATTGTCTGCGGGCTATGCGCCTTAACGCGCGAAGTCGCAATTTTGCTGGGGCCGATTGTAGCGGGCTGGTTCTGGTTCGGGCGTAAGCAATTACCGCCACAACTGCCGCGCTATTTACTATTATTCGGGGCCGGTATGGTATTAAGTATTGCCCCCTGGACTATTCGTAACTATTTTGTTCTACACACTTTCGCGCCGATTTCCACCAATGGCGGCATCAACTTTTACATCGGTAACAGCCCACGCGCCGAAGGCCGTTATGACCGTGAAATACCGTTTGATTGGTTCGTTGTTTCCGATGTTGACTGGCAAGACGGGGCTAACGAAGTTCTGGCCAATAAACGCGGATTTCAGGAAGGTTTTAAGTATGTGCGGGAATACCCCGGAAGGGCTTTACGGCGTTGGGCTTGGAACGCCTGGTATTTGTGGGAGCCGCCTTCTTTGTCTAAAGCTACGTCAAGTAAAGAGTTACTGTTAAGAGTTGGCTGGCTGGCATTTTATTTAGCGATGTTCGCTTTTGCGCTGTATGGCATTTACCAACTCGGCGGCAACATACGCGGAGTCTTTTTCGGGATTATCGCGTTTTTTCTCATGTCGCTGCCTTACGTTATTACTTACGCTGATACTCGTTATCGCCTGCCGGTGGAATCGCTCTTGCTTTTTTACTCTGCCGTTGGGCTAGAAACGCTTTTCCGCCGTTACTACGAGGGCGATTTGACGCCGCCCGTAAACGAACAGCTTTTTGCCGCAGCCATCTAAGAGCTATATCTTTCAAGAAAAAAAATTTCGCCACAGAGAACACAGCGTTCACAGAGGTTAAGCCGAGTCAGGGGGTTGCGGTTTTTCTCTGTGCTTCTCGGTGCGCTCTGTGGCTATTTCTTTTTCTTGAAGTGTATAGTCTGAAAAGTTTTGCGTCCCGCCTTGAGGACGCCATTATCGCCCGTAGGGGCAGACCTATGTGTCTGCCCCGCGTCTGCGTGCCGTGCCACAGGGCAGACACATAGGTCTGCCCCTACGAGTTGGCGCGGTTATTTAATTGGCGTTCCTAAGCGGCGGCGGAAATATCTGTTACACGACGGTAAATAAGCCCGCGTTGTAACGCAACTTCAGTGGCCCAGACCGCGCCGCCCGCCGCGCCAAGTATTGCATTATGCGCTAATGCCGTAAACTCAACGACGTTATCAGACGCATCAATTTTTAACTGCCCAATAGTAACGCCCATTCCGTTTTCGTTCATCACATCCAAATTTGGCTGAGGACGGTCAGGTTCACGTCTATATGTTATTAGCTGGCGGGGCGCGGAAGGCGAATCCGGTGAACGGTTAAAGGCTTGCCAACGCGCCAGGATTTCTTCAATGGCGGGAAGTTGACGAAAATGCGCGGTGACAAACGCCGTGTGACCGTCAGCCACCGCGACCCGTGCGCACTTAGCCTTGATTTTCACCGTTTCGTCTAAAACAATTTCGTTATCGGACGCATAGCCCCAAATTTTGTGTGGTTCAACCTCGCTTTTCTGCTCTTCCCCGTTGATGAGCGGGATAAGGTTATTGTTCATTGCGGGCCAGGCGGCAAAAGTCTTGCCCGCGCCGCTAATGGCTTGGTCGCTGTGAACGCGGATTTTCTCCAACCCAAATTCCCACAAAGGAGTGAGCGCGATAACGTAACTTTGGATGGAGCAGTTGCTTTTAACGATAATCCCGCCGGTTGTATAGCCGCGACTGAGTCTTTGCGCGTGAATCACTTCCAAATGCTGCGGGTTTACCGAAGGAATAATCATCGGCGTCAAAGGGTCAAGCCGATAGGCCGAGTTGTTTGAAGTCACCCACACGCCGGCGCGGGCGTATGCGTCTTCCAACTGTTTCACGCCTTCTTTGTCGAGGTCAACCGCGCAAAATGCTATATCTGCTTGCGCTGCAATGAGTTCGACATCGTTAGCGTCTTGCGTAATGAATCCGGCCAGATGTTCCGACAGAGGAAAATCCATCGCCCAACGCCCCGCCGTCGCCTCGCCGTAAGTCCGTCCGGCAGAGGCCGACGACGCCGCGAGGACAGTTATTTCAAGCCAAGGGTGGTGATGTAACTGGCGTATTAATTGCTGGCCCACCATTCCGGTTGCGCCCAAAATGGCGACCCGCAATTTCGCGCCCGCCAAACTATTGGTTGCTTTATCTATAACGGCAATTTCCGGCATAATTGTCTGCTTAAAATATCTCTTAATGTCTGCTTAAAGTCTGCTTATGGATGCGTCATAGTTTCCGGCTTAACGTATTCGTCAAACTGTTCGCCCGTCAGCAAGCCCAATTCGATGGCCGATGCGCGCAAACTCGTGCCTTTTTTGTGCGCGTTTTTGGCAATTTTAGCGGCGTTATCATAGCCGACATACGGGTTCAAAGCCGTGACCAGCATCAGCGAATTTTGCAAATGCGTGTCAATCCGGGCGCGGTTTAATTCGATGCCGTTGATGCAAAATTCGACCAACCCGTGACTGGCATCTCGCAGCAAACGTATCGAATGCAGCAAGTTATGAATCATTACCGGCTTAAAAACATTCAACTCAAAATTGCCCTGCGAACCGGCGAAGCCAATCGCCGCGTCGTTGCCAAAGACCTGCACCGCCACCATCGTCATCGCTTCCGATTGCGTCGGGTTGACTTTGCCGGGCATGATGGACGAACCAGGTTCGTTCTCCGGCAGCGATAACTCACCAAAACCGCAACGCGGCCCCGACGCCAGCCAACGAATATCGTTAGCGATTTTCATCAGCGAACAAGCAAGTGTTTTAAGCGCCCCGCTCGCGTAAACAACCTCGTCATGCGCTGATAAAGCGGCGAACTTATCGGGGTGCGAGGCAAACGGTAAGCCTGTTAAATCGGCAATTTGTGCGGCGGCGCGGACGGCAAACTGCGGGTGCGCGTTTAACCCCGTGCCAACCGCTGTGCCGCCTATCGCTAAATCCATTAAGCCCGGCAAGACCTGTTTTAAGCGGTCAATATCGCGCTTAATTAAGCACGCCCAGCCGCCCATTTCTTGCCCAACGGTCAAAGGCGTGGCGTCTTGTAAATGGGTGCGCCCGATTTTCACCACGTCCGCGTATTCCCGCGCCTTGGCGTCAATCGCCGTGTAAACTTTTTCTACTGCGGGCAGCAAACCCGTCAGGCATTCGGCGGCGGCGATATACATGGCCGTCGGGAATGTGTCATTGGAGGATTGCGACATATTCACATCGTCATTCGGGTGCACCGGCGTTTTGCTGCCCATCGCGCCGCCCGCCAATTCAATGGCGCGGTTTGAAATAACCTCGTTGGCGTTCATGTTAGTCTGCGTGCCGCTTCCGGTCTGCCAGACGCGCAGTGGAAAATGTTTGTCCAAACGCCCTTCAATCACTTCATCACAGGCTTGCGTTATCAAACCTAGCTTCTCCGCCGTCATTTTGTCCGGTTTTAGTTCGTGATTAACCTGCGCGGCGGCCTTTTTCAAGAGGCCCAAGGCGCGTATCATCTCGCGCGGCATAACATCGAAACCGATGTTGAAATGGTGCAGCGAACGCTCCGTTTGCGCTCCCCAATACATATCTGCGGCCACCTCAACCGGCCCCATGCTGTCCGTCTCGATGCGTGTTTCTTTCGCTGTCTGTGTTTCTGCTGACATTTTCCCAAGTTCCTTTCCAGGCGAATTGTAAAGATTTACGACAAGTTCGGCAACTGCCAATCAATCGGTGTTTGTCCGGCTTCGGTCAGGCGTTGATTTATGCGGGAAAAAGGGCGCGAGCCGAGAAATTGTTTGACGGATAACGGCGAAGGGTGGGCGTTTGCCACGATGCTGTGCGGTGGCGTGCTAATGAGCGGCGTTTTGGCTTGCGCTTTCTTGCCCCACAAAGCGAAAACGACGCGCTCCGGTTTGTCGTTGACCAATGCAATGATGCGGTCTGTGAATTTTTCCCAGCCCTGTTTCTGGTGCGAATTGGCTTCACGGGCGCGGACGGTCAACACTGTGTTGAGCAACAAAACACCTTGCTGCGCCCAATGCTCCAGAAATCCGTGCGCGGGCGGCGTGAAACCGGCGATGTCGGTGGTCAACTCCTTGTAAATATTCCTGAGCGAACCGGGCAATGGCCGCACATTCGGCAACACCGAAAAACACAAACCGTGCGCGTGGCCCGGCGTCGGATACGGGTCTTGGCCGAGTAAAAGCACCTTCACGCGCTCGTAAGGCGTCGCTTCCAGCGCGTGAAAAATATCCTTTGGGGCTGGCAAAATCTCGCCCACAGCCTGTTGTTGCGAGACGAAAGCGGCTAGATGGCGGTAATAATCCTTCTCTGTTTCATTGGCTAAAATCGCGTGCCAGGACGCTGGAATTTCAGGTAACATATTCTTAGTATTAGCTTTCCGTATTTGCATGGGCAGCCAGCCGCCTTGCCTAACATTCAACTATGCAGCAAGGCGAACATTCAGCTTGCCAGACGGCCACCCGACCAACTGTGCGCCCATGCAGTCGCTCGGCAAGGCGCATGGTCACAACTTCAACCAGCCCTTTGCTGCTCTTGCTCCTATCTTAACCCAAGTCAGAGACTGCCACAACGTCGCATATATGCAACAATTCCGCGAAACCTGCGCGATGTGGTATGATTCATTCTTGAACCTTTGAACCTGGAACTTTGAACAACCTATTTTTGCGGATGAGCACACCAAAACCTATTTCCGAACCAATTGTCACCCCAACCAAGCCGGCCCTGCTGCGAGAAAAATCCCGACTTGCCGAATTAGGCGGCGGCGCGGCGCGTGTTAAGAAACAACACGCAGCCGGTAAGCTGACGGCGCGTGAGCGCATTGATTTCTTGCTTGACGAAGGCTCTTTTGAAGAGTTTGATAAACTCGTCGTCCATCGCGCCCGCGATTTTGGCCTGGATGAGCAAAAGTATCCGGGCGACGGCGTAGTCACCGGACACGGCCTGGTGGAAGGACGCCGCATCTTTGTTTTTGCTCAAGATTTTACCGTGTTCGGCGGTTCTCTGTCGGAAACACACGCGGCAAAAATCTGTAAAATCATGGATTTGGCAATGAAGGTCGGCGCGCCTATCATTGGTTTGAACGATTCGGGCGGCGCGCGTATCCAGGAAGGCGTCGTTAGTTTGGGCGGCTACGCGGATATTTTCCTACGCAATACGCTGGCCTCCGGTGTCGTGCCACAGATTAGTTGCATCATGGGGCCTTGCGCCGGCGGCGCGGTGTACAGCCCCGCCATCACTGACTTTAATGTCATGGTGCAAGACACTTCCTATATGTTTATCACCGGCCCGGAAGTGATTAAAGCAGTCACGCACGAGGACGTGAGCAAAGAAGAGTTGGGCGGGGCCTCAACCCACAACCATAAATCGGGCGTGGCCCATTTTGCCGCCGCCAACGATGAAGACGCGCTCCGCACCGTGCGCGAGTTGCTATCATTTTTGCCCGCTAACAACCTGGAAGACCCGCCGCGCAAAGCCACCAAAGACTCGCCGCAACGGACTGAAGCCTTGTTAAATGAGATAGTTCCAGACGCCTCTAACCAGCCTTATGACATCCGCGACGTGATACAACCGATTGTTGACGAAGGCTATTTCTTTGAGGTGCAAGAGCATTTCGCGCAGAATATCGTCATTGGTTTTGCCCGTTTGGATGGACGCTCAGTGGGAATTGTCGCCAATCAGCCGGCGTTTCTGGCCGGCGCGTTAGACATTGACGCATCGCTTAAAGCGGCCCGCTTTGTGCGTTTTTGCGACTGCTTTAATCTGCCCTTAATCACTTTTGAAGACGTGCCCGGCTTTCTGCCCGGCGTTGCGCAAGAGCATGGCGGCATCATCCGTCACGGGGCAAAATTGCTTTACGCTTTCGCCGAGGCCACCGTGCCGAAAATTACGGTCATTACGCGCAAGGCTTACGGCGGGGCCTATTGCGTGATGGCCTCGAAACATATCCGCACCGACATAAATTTCGCTTGGCCCGCCGCCGAAATCGCGGTTATGGGTGCCGAGGGAGCGGTTAACATTCTCTACCGCAACGAGTTAAATCAATCTACCAACCCTGACTCAACCCGCCGCGAACTAATCGGTGACTATGAAAACAAATTCGCCAACCCTTACATCGCGGCGGAAAGAGGCTTCATTGACGAAGTAATCGAACCTTCGTTGACGCGGCCTAAACTTATCCGCGCACTAGCTTTGTTGGAAAATAAACGTGACACAAACCCGCCCAAAAAGCATGGCAATATCCCGCTTTGACAAATTTTCCGCGATTAGTTGTAACTTTGTCGTAACGGCTTGCTTTGGCGTTTTCTTTTGGCTATATTGAGTCGCAGATGCTTCACTCTAAAGCTAAACAAATCCATTACTCAAACCCTTTTAGGGAAACGAAGGAGGACTATCCGCTATGGACACAGCAACGGTTGAAAACCTAAAACATGAATTGATGGCAAACAACTCCGAATTCCGTGAGATGATTGATGAACACGGTCGCTACGAATCCCGCTTACACGAACTAACGGCACTGCCTTTTCCCAGCGATGAAGAGCAGTGGGAAGAAGTAACTTTGAAAAAGAAAAAATTAGCCCTGAAAGACCAAATCTACGATCTTTTGGCGCAACATCAAGGAAGCCAGAGCGTTTCTCATTGAGCTTAGGGTAGGGCGCAGTTTATTTAGAACCGATTTTGCTTGTTGGGGGTTGCTATTCAGCCCCCAACTTTGTTATTAAGAGCTTTGTTTGAGGTATTTTGTGGCACGAGACGGCATCCCCTTTGTTCTAATCCCCTTGCTTCTGGCATTATTTCTAGCCGCCGCCGGTTGGTCTATGGGACTTCCCGTATTATTTATTGCCGCAGCCTTTTTCTTTTTCATCGCGCTCTTTATGGCTTACTTTTTCCGCGACCCGGAGCGGGAAATCACTCGTGAGGCGGGCGCGATAGTCTCGCCGGCGGACGGCAAAGTAACCCGTGTGCAACTACTTGCGCCGGAACAAAGCGATTCGCCGACGCTGATTAGTATCTTCTTGTCGCCGTTTGACGTGCACATCAACCGCGCCCCCATTGCCGGCGTTGTTAAGAATGTGGCGTACACAAAAGGCAAATTCTTGATGGCAACCAAAGAAGAGTCTAGCCTCCTCAATGAACAAAACTCTCTCACCATTGAAGGCGAACAAATAACCATCGCCTGCAAACAAATCGCCGGCATTCTGGCGCGGCGCATCGTCTGTTGGAAAAAAGACGGCGACACGTTGGCGCGGGGAGAACGGTTTGGTTTGATTAAGTTCAGTTCCCGCACTGATATAATTTTACCCGCCAATGTTGAGGTAAAGGTAAAAGCCGGGATGCGCGTGCAAGGCGGCGCAACGATTATCGGAAAGGTGCGCCCATGAGTACTGAAGCAACAAGCGGAGTCGAACCCATTGCCGTCAACCCGGAACGTCGCGGCCTAAAAAAAGGGCTTTACCTCATCCCTACGGCCTTTACCACGCTAAACATCGGGCTGGGCTTTTACGCTATTATTTGTAGTTTGCGCGGTTTCCAGTTTTTAGCCGAACACCGTCAAGCACTGCTGGCAACCGATTTTTTCGACAATGCCGCGCGCGCTATCGGCCTGGCGATAATCTGCGACGCGCTTGACGGGCGGCTCGCGCGAATGACCAAAACCACCACCGAAATTGGTGTGCAACTTGATTCAATTGCCGATGTAGTAACATTTGGAGTCGCGCCAGCCGTCATGGTTTTCGCTTGGGGTTACGGCTCGGCATTACCGGAAACACAACAACTCCACAAATTCGGCCTCCTGATTTCTTTTGTTTACCTGATGTGTGGCGGTTTTCGCCTGGCTCGTTTTAATGTGCAGTCAACCCGTCCCCGCGTGCTGGCCGAAGGGACGGCCAAACTCGATAAGAAAAACTTCGTCGGGTTGCCCATACCCGCCGCCGCCGGACTCATTGCCGCCATCATCCATTTTGCCCCGGCCCCGCTGCTTTTATTACCAACCACACAAGCCGAATTTTATAGCGGTGCGATGATGGTTTTAGTTGCCTGCCTCAGCATTTTAATGGTCAGCACCTTACGTTACACGAGTTTCAAATCAGTCAGCACGGAAAAGTCCAGCCCCCGCTTACTACTAATTGCTACGGCTCTGTTAGTTACGTTTGTGTGGCTCTATTCACGCCAAACATTGCTCATTGTTGGCGGCATCTATGTAGCGCACGGTGTCTTTTTCCGCATCGTTGGGTTCTTTCGCCGCCCCACTGCGGAGTAGCGGATTGACAACCAAGTACTCAGGTTTTGACTTTTGCCGTTTGACCTTGAGACATTTGACCACTTGCTTACTGATTCACGCCACTGGCTAAAAAGCCTCCGTCAACGACCAGAACTTCACCATTGACGAAGCTGGCCGCGTCGGAGGCCAGAAAAACCGCCGCGCCCGCTAATTCCTCGACCTGTCCGAAACGACGCAGTGGGGTTCGCAATTGAAACTCGCGTCCGCGTTCGGTTTCATCTAAGAGCTTTTGATTCAGTGCTGTGCGAAAGACGCCCGGCGCGATAGCATTGACGTTAACGCCGCGTGAGCCCCATTCGACTGCCAACGATTTGGTCAGCGAAGCCACCGCCGCTTTACTGGCCGAATAAGCCGCGACTTCGTACAGCGCGACGAAGGTTGACAGCGAGGCAATGTTGATGATGCGCCCGTAACCGCGTTCCAGCATCGCCCGCCCAAAGACCTGGCAGGCGCGTAAAGTTCCGGTCAGATTGGTTTCCAAGATGTCGTTCCAGTCAGCCTCGAGAAAGTCCAAAGTCGGGGCGCGTTTGGTGCGGCCCGCGCAGTTGACCAAAATATCAACCTGCCCGAAGGCTGCCAAACACTCGTCTAACACCTTCTGTAACGACGCTTTATCGCCCACATCCGAAGCCACGCGCAGAGTTCGCCGGCCCAACGCTGCGATTTCCCGCGCGGCGGCTTCAACTTGCTCCAGGCGGCGTGAAGTCGGAACAACATCCGCGCCCGCCTCTGCCAAACCGTGAGCGATGGCCCGCCCGATACCCGACGTGCCGCCGATGACAACAGCGACCTTGCCCTCAAGTGATAAAGGTTTATAGCTCATCGGGTAATAATATAGGGCGCGCGAAAGTCCCGCAAGCGAACCAACAAGAAATTCGCTTACTTGATTGGTTTTACCATCAGGGCTTTCTTATAAAAATATCTGCCTGTATCGCGTAGCGATAAGTTGAATTTAGCCGTGTCTTTTAAGGCACGGGAAGCGGGAAGCGGAGGGCGCGTGTCGCGTCAGCGACAATTGAACCGCCGGCGATATTCAGTTGTCGCTGACGCGACAAGGGCCGTTGGGTCGCCTGTGCCGTGCCTTAAAAGACA
>JAYVJN010000349.1:0-2777 GCA_043769325.1 Acidobacteriota bacterium | reverse complement strand
CGGACGCCCGCGTCGGCAATTTCGTGGAGATGAAAAAATCCACCCTCGGCCCCGGCAGCAAAGCCAATCACTTGACTTACTTAGGCGACGCCACCGTCGGCACGAAAAGCAACATCGGGGCCGGCACCATAACCTGCAACTACGACGGCAAAAATAAACACCAGACCATCATCGGCGATGGCGTGAAAATCGGCTCCGACACCATGCTCGTCGCGCCCGTCACCGTCGGCGACGGGGCCGTCACCGCCGCCGGCGCAGTCGTGACCAACGACGTGCCGCCAAACACTCTCGTGGCCGGCGTGCCGGCTAAGGTGAAGAAACAGCTTGACTGAGTTTAGCCATGTCTTACTCGAAATTTACGTTACTTGACCTGAAACAAAAGTTTGGCGTCCGGCAAACTTATAGCAGCCCTTTGTTTATAGGATTGCCATGGCGTCCCGTAAGTGATTGGTTGCGCCTCAGTCTGTCAAAAAACTTCGCTTTCGCCATGAAACAAGGCACTGAGAAAGCACGTTCGGAATACATCATCGCGCCGGTCTTCGCGGAGTTGTACGAGCAGGCGGATGAGCGGGCTAGTATTTTTTCCGGCGTGGAGTTTAATGTTGACAAAAAACAGGGCTTGAGCGGCTTCTGCGATTTTCTGGTCTCGCGCTCATCCGACCAATCTCTGTTGGGTGCGCCTGTCGTGGTTGCGGTTGAGGCCAAACGACAAGATTTCGAGAAAGGTTCAGCGCAGTGCATCGCAGAAATGATAGCCGCCCGTATTTACAATGAACGCGCCGGCAATGATGTCGGCGAAATTTACGGCTGCGTCACTACCGGCGACATCTGGCGGTTTCTTGTCCTACGCGGAAAGTTGGCGGAAATTGAAAGCCAAGCCTTTGACATCACCACCGATATTGAGCAAATTTTAGGCATCCTCTGGGCCATGACCTTTGGCGAAATTGAAGCGAAACAAGGTTAGTTATGAACTGGCAAGAAGTCTGTACGCATCCGAGTCTGCAAAATCTGCCCTTCAAGATTGAACTCAACGAGTGGGGCCAAGTTGTTATGTCTCCTACTAAAATCTATCACTCAATTTTTCAGGGCCGTATCGCGCGGCTTTTACCGGCTGTCGGTGAAGTCATTACCGAGTGCGCGATTAAAACCACCAAAGGAACAAAGGTAGCTGATGTGGCTTGGGCTTCAAGCGAACGGGCGGCAATCATTCAAGAGGAAACGGCGGCCTCTATCGCCCCTGAAATCTGCGTCGAAATTCTCTCTACCAGCAATACCAAGACTGAAATTGTCGAAAAACGCGCCCTGTATTTCGCGGTTGGCGCACAAGAAGTCTGGACGTGCAACAAAAACGGCGCGATGAAGTTTTATGACCCTCACGGCGAGTTAAAGCAATCCCAACTCGCTCCTGATTTCCCCCGCAATATCAAACTTTGAAAACTTCCGGTTAGCTTCTGGTAGTCTGCTACTGACTACCGGCTACTTACTACTAAATTATGTGTGGAATTGTTGGATACGTTGGAAACAAACAAGTTGTGCCGGTCATTATTGACGGTTTACGCAAACTGGAATATCGCGGCTACGATTCGGCGGGCATCGCCGTCGTGGACGAAGGCGTGTTGGAGATTCGTCGCGCCGAAGGCAAACTGCGAAACTTAGAGGAAGCCATTCGCCTCAAACCCCTGGACGGCGCTTACGGTATCGGCCACACGCGCTGGGCCACGCACGGGCGTCCCACCGAAGAAAACGCCCACCCGCACCGCGACGGCACAGGCCGCATCGTGGTAGTGCATAACGGCATTATTGAGAATTACTTAACGCTCAAAGAACGCTTGCGCGCCACCGACCACCGTTTTCTCTCCGAAACCGACACCGAGGTTATCGCGCATCTCATTGAGGAACATCTCAAAGAGGTTGATTCGTTTGAACTAGCCGTGCGGCGCACGATTGCCGAACTGCGCGGCATCTTTGCCCTGGCGATTATTTCGGTTGACGAACCCAACACCATCATCGCGGCCCGCCAAGGCCCGCCCGTAGTTATCGGCTTGGGCGACGGCGAATACTTTGTGGCTTCCGATGTGCCGCCGATTCTGCAACACACCCGCGACATCTTTTTCCTCGGCGACGGCGAGATTGCCGTGCTGACCCGCGAAGCCGTGCGCGTCACCGATTTTGAAGGAAACTCCGTCCAACCCAAGCAGCAGCGCATCACTTGGGATCCCATCATGGCCGAGAAGGGCGGCTTCAAACACTTCATGCTCAAGGAGATATACGAACAGCCCCGCGCCATCCGCGACACCGTGCAGGGCCGCATCTCGCTCGACACGGGTCATGTTTATCTCGACGAGATGGATTTGACCGAAGCCGATTTTCGTCGTTTCACCAACATCAAAATCGCGGCTTGCGGCACAAGCTGGCACGCCGGGCTCGCCGGCAAGTACATGATTGAGCAACTCGCCCGCGTGCCGGTTGAAGTGGATTACGCCTCGGAGTTTCGTTACCGCGCTCCGGTCTTGGACGAAAACACGCTGGTCATCGTCATCACGCAATCGGGCGAAACCGCCGACACCATCGCCGCCCTGCGCGAAGCCAAAGAACAAGGCGCGAAGATTTTAGCCATCTGCAACGTGCAAGGCTCCATGATAACCCGCGAAGCTGACGGCACGATTCTCACCCACGCCGGCCCGGAAATCGGCGTCGCTTCGACCAAAGCCTTTACCGCGCAAATGATTGCCTTGTATCTGTTTGCGCTCTACCTGGGCCAACTGCGCGGCGCTCTC
>JAYVJN010000348.1:0-2516 GCA_043769325.1 Acidobacteriota bacterium | reverse complement strand
GCTGGCCGCGACCATAATTGACGCGACGCCAAACGGGGCTACGTCACAACCCGCGCCGCCGTCGTCACCGGCTTTGACGCAGGCCGGCGCTATCATGGGAACCCCTTCGTATATGTCGCCCGAACAATGCCGGGGCGTCAGTGTCGGGATGGAATCGGATATTTACAGCCTCGGCGTGATTGCCTACGAGATGATGACCGGACAATTGCCTTTCAACGGCAACATGATGGAAGTAATCAAGCACCACCTCGCCACTCAAGCGCCGCCGCTACGCAAAGCCAACCGTCGCGTGCCAAAACAAATGGCGCGGGTGGTGATGTCAGCCCTGGCGAAAAGCCCTGACCAACGCCCGCCCACCGGCGAAGCCTTCGCCAGTATGTTACGCGCCGCCAACGAAGGGAAGATGCGCCTCTTGCAACGCGCCTTGACAACATACGCCGAATTTTTCCCGAAATTGTTGTTGGCGTCGGTGTTACTGAATTTGCCCACGCTGTTGCTCATTTTCGGGGGCCTTGTGTCACTGGCGTTACTGGATGAGCTTGTCCCGCAAGCCGCCAACACCGCCTGGCCTGACCGTGTCACGACATTGCTGGCGTTGTTGTTGTTGATCTGGATTTTTATTGAGTTTGCCCTGTCAATGGCTTTGATGACCAGGTTGATGGCGCAGTTTATCCTTGCGCCGCTCAAGCCCATGCGCTTGCGGGCCGCGCTCTCGTCGGTCAAAAAGCGTCTGCCAGCCTTACTTTTTGGCGTGTTTTTAGTGGGCTTGGCTTCGTTGCCCACCGTGCTCATTGGGGTGGACTTTCTGACTTGGCTAGTGTTGGTCGCAACTTCGCTGACTTTTCCGGCGATAATGGTGGAAGGACTGGGCGGCTGGGCCGGTTTGCGACGCGGAATGTCATTGGGCCGGCGCGTGTGGGGCACCTTGCTGCTGGCCTTGCTACTGCAATTTGGCCTGCCGATGCTCTTGGAGTTGATTTTGGGCGTGGACTCCTTGGCGCTCTTTATCGGCATTTTCTCCATGCCGTTGGTGACAACTATGCTGGCCCTCGCCTACCTGAAAGCGCGGCAACTCGGCGGTGAACCAATGGATGAAGTGTTGGCCTCGTTTGAAGCGGTAGAAAACCTGCACAGTGCCTGGCAAGCGCGTCTTCACAGCAACTTGCAGGCCAGCACGATTACTAAAGCCAGCGTGGCAAAAAATCCTAACGGTAACTCCCGCTACGCCGCCCCCAGCCTACGCGCCGCGCCGCACTAGACTTTGGAAAACGATAGCTGGCAAAAGCTCACCATCGCTTACGACCTTTGCGGCCCAGGGCCGTGCTGCGGGCGGCAAAAAGAAATAGGTAGTAGCCCGGATGCGCGCGCCTTCACGTTTTTTGGCAAGCCAATTTTGACAGGTCAAATTTTCAAACTGAGAATTGCTGTCGGGACGTTGCCATTGCAGAATAAATGGTGCTATAAAACGCTGGTTACACTTAACTTTCCCCCAAACTGAACCTTTACCAAAAAAATAGGAGAAAAATGTGAAAGAATTAATGATGAGAAGTCTTGTTGTTTTAATGCTGATTGGAGCACTCGCTGTAATTTCGTTTGCCCAGGATGCCAGAGTTCAGCTAACAGCCGGAGGTGAAGGGAAATCTTTGACGAGAACACTCGCCCCGAATAGCAATGTGGGTATTACTTTTAAAGCTAATGCCGGGCAAACGATCTCGTTCACCGCAGGCTACGACTTTAAAGAAAGCGACCTTGTGATATATCTGTTGACAGATGGCGGCGAACAATTAAAGAAGTCGGGAGCCAAAGCTCCGAATGAAGTTTTGGTCAAGAAAACCGGCGATTATCAGGTTGTAGTCGAAAATAAGACGAATAAAAGAATCACAACGACCATTTATTTGGATTTGTTTAATCCCGAAGATTTGCAAGATGACAGCGGCGGTTCAGGTGTTGAACCCGAACCTCTCAGTTTTGAAGGATCGGATCAAGCGTCTGTGAGCAAAGTGATTCCTGCAAATGGCACGATGAAATTCACGTTTGAAGGCACCAAAGGTGCAACCGCAATCGTAAATGTAGCCGAAAAAACCAATAAATTGACCGTTATTTTTAACGAAAACGAAAACCAAAAAGCTGACACCACTATTGCGCTAAACAAAGATGTTACCCGCAAACTCACTAGAACCGGAGAATATACGATTGAGGTTGTCAATCAGTCGGCTAAATCCGTTAAGTTCAATCTGGAGGTAAGTATTGAAGCTGCTGCTTCAACTTCGACAAACCCGGTTCTTCCGATAGAGGAAAGAGTTGAATTTGCACGAGGCGAAACTTCTGCGTCTGTTACCAAAGATATTCCCGCCAATGGTGTCGTTGAGTTCCTTTTCAATGTCAAAAAAGGGCAAACGGTCAACTATACAGTCGGTTATGACTTCAAAGACAGCGACCTCACAGTCTATTTGGGTGAACCGGGCGATCAGGATTCTGCAATACCTTCCCGTCCAAAAGCCCCCCAAACATTTGTC
>JAYVJN010000347.1:0-5126 GCA_043769325.1 Acidobacteriota bacterium | reverse complement strand
GGCCGCACAATGCCCAAACCTACCGCGCCGGCAGCTTGGTCGCCCGCGCCGGCCACAACCGGGGTGCCTTCCCGTAAACCCGTAGCCGCCGCGCCGCTTGCCGACACAACGCCGCTAACATCTGGTGATTCAAAGACCTGCGGCAATAACGCGGCGTCAATCTCTGCTGCCTGGAGCATTTCTGCCGACCATTTTCGTTGCGCCACATCCAACAAAAGCGTTCCCGAAGCATCGGCGGCATCGGTGGCGTATTCGCCGGTCAAACAAAACCGGATGTAATCTTTGGGCAGCAACACACGGCGCACGCGCGCCCAAAGTTGCGGTTCTACTTCACGCACCCACAATAATTTGGGCAATGTGAACCCTGTCAGCGCAGGGTTCAGCGTCAGTTCAATCAAACGCTCCGCGCCGATTTTTTCGGTCAACTCGCGGCATTGTTTTTCCGTGCGCACGTCGCACCAGATAATCGCCGGCCGGACAACTTCGTCTTTCTCGTCAAGAAGCGTCGCGCCGTGCATTTGGCCGGATAGCCCGACGCCCGCAATCTCTTTCGCCGCAACGGTTTGCAAAACCTGTCGCACGGCCCCCGCGCTCGCCCGCCACCAATCGCGCGGGTCTTGCTCGGCCCAGCCCGTCTGCGGCGACGCGAACGGTTCATGCTCAACAGTGGCAGAGGCCACGACGCGCCCCGCCTCGTCAATCGCCAAAGCGCGGCTGCCGCCCGTGCCAACGTCTATGCCGAGAAATGTCATTGCCTAACGACTGACTCTTTTGCGGCTGTGCCGCCTGATGTGCGGAATGGCTATGCCTTTCCGTGAGTCATTCTCCCCAATTTTGTGAGGCTACGCCTCCGTTGCGGCGGCACAGCCGCGAAATTTAAGAGGCCGGCTTTTCGGCGAGGCAGAGCCTTCGCCGCACATCAGACGGCACAGCCGCAGAAAAGAGCCGCCACTACCACCTTGTCAACTATTAAAAGGCGCATCACGCCACTTTTCCCACCGCCAGCCGCATGATGTTTTCTTCGCTGCACTCGTCACGCGAAAGAAAGCCGGTGATGCGGCCTTCGTGCATCACAGCCACGCGGTCAGAGATGTTTAAGACCTCTTCCATGTCGCTGCTAATCATAATGATAGCCACGCCGGATTCTGCCAAGCCGCGCATCAGTTCGTAAATCTCGGCCTTTGCGCCGACATCAATGCCGCGCGTTGGTTCATCGAAAATCAACACTTTCGGGTCAAGCGCAAGCCATTTCGCCAAGACTACTTTTTGCTGGTTGCCGCCGCTCAGATTGCCGGCTTTGACCTCCACCGAAGGCGTTTTGACGTTCAGCTTCGTGCAATTTTTCTGCGCCCCGTCACGCTCTTTGGCGAAAGCGAGCAAACCCGCCGTTGAGTACTTTTCCAGCGCGGGCAAAGTAATGTTTTCGCGGATGGGCCAATCGGTTATCAAACCCGCGTTGCGGCGGTCTTCGGGGACGAGATAGACGCCGCCTTTGATGGCGTCCTGTGGCGTGCGAATCGCCAAAGGTTCGCCGTTTAACGTAAAATTTGACTCAATCGCCGCGTCCGCGCCAAAGATTGCTTGCGCCATCTCCGAACGCCCCGCGCCGACAAGTCCCGCCACTCCGAGAATCTCGCCCGCGCCCACGTCTAAAGCTATTTGCTGCTGCGGATAGCGCGTCGTGCGAAGTTTTTCCACGACAAAATAGCGCGGCGTTTTTTCGCCTTGCGGCGGCTGGTAAAAACTCTTGATGTCGCGCCCAATCATCAGCGTAACCATACGGTCATGCGTGATTTCCGCTTTTTGCAGATCGCCCGCGTTGGCCCCGTCGCGCAGGACGACGGCCCGGTCTGCGATGCCTTCCACTTCGCCTAAACGGTGTGAAATATAGATGATGCCGACATTTTGTGCGCGTAATTTTTTAACTAAAGCCAGTAATCTCTCTGTTTCGGCCAAAGTTAAACTTGAAGTCGGCTCGTCCATTATCAGCAGCCGCGCTTGCAATGAAAGAGCCTTGGCAATTTCCACCAACTGCCTCTGCGCGACGGACAAACGCGCCAAAGGCATATCGGGCGCAATGTCTAACCCTAAGCGTTGCAAGTATTTCGCGGTTTCCTCACGCATTTTGCCGGTGTCCAACAGGCGCAACGGCCCGCCGTAAGTCGGTTCGCGGCCCAGGAAGACGTTAGCGGCTACATCCAGGTTGTCCAGGACATTTAACTCTTGGTGAATAAACGCGATACCGCGCCCCGTCGCCTCCGCGACGTTGTTTATTGAGGTTGGCTGGCCGTCCCACAAAATTTCCCCGCCGTCGGGCCGGTGTACGCCGCCTAAACACTTCATCAGCGTTGACTTACCTGCGCCGTTCTCACCCAATAAAGCCACCACTTCGCCCGCGTTTGCCGCCAGGCTCACGCCCCTGAGCGCGTGGACGCCCGGAAAGCGTTTGTCAATGTGGCGCATTTGCAACATGAGAGAAAATGCGGAACGATGAATGATGAACGATAAATAAATCGGCTGAATTCATCATTCATCATTTTGCGTTCATCATTTAACTAGCTTCGTCCCCGCAGTTGGTTAATCTTTTTGGTGAATTCCACAACGGTATCTTTTTTGATAACCAGTGTCGGCACAAAGACTTGCTTGCCGGCGGGGATGCCGGATTTGTCGCCCGCGAGGTATTTGGACATCATCTGAATCGCCTGATAGCCGAATTCGTAAGGCTGTTGGACGACGGTGCCGAAAATCGCGCCGTCTTTCACGCCGGCCAGCGTTTCGTCCTCTTCGTCAAAGGTGATTATTTTGACTTGCCCGACTTTGTTGGACTCTTTGACGGCGTTGAGAATGGCCGGGCCGTTGTAGCTCCACAAACCGACGAGGCCCGCGATGTCGGGGTATTTAACCAGTGTATCCGCAACATTTGACTTGGCCCGCACGCGGTCTGTGTCGTCGGTTCGCACGTCGAGAATTTCCACTTTCGAGCCCTGCAAGGCTTCCCGAATGCCCTGTTCGCGTTCGACAGCGTTACGGGCATCTTTTTTGCCCACGAAAATCATTATTTTGCCGCCGTTGGGCAGGGCTTCTTTTATCAACGCGCCGGCTTGTCTGCCGGCGGCCACGTTGTCCGTGCCGACGTAACACGCGCGGTCACTCTTGGGCGCGTCGCTATCTTGTGTAAACACAAGGGTTTGCTTGGCGACTTCGTTTAACGCCTGAGTCTGGTTTTCGGGGTCAACGGGGCTAATGGCGATGCCGTCCACGCCTTTGGCAAGCAAATCGTCAACCAGACGCTTTTGCTCCGCCGCCGTGCCGTCCGCCGGCATCTTGAACTCAACCGAGACGTTCGCCAATTCGCCGTCGGCCTTCTCGCAGCCTTTGCGGGCAATCGTCCAAAAGTCCGAGGCGTTGTTGGTGACAAACGCTAAACGCTTCTCGCCGCTTGCTTTATTGCCGTTACATCCCGCCAGCAAAGCCAGCAATAAGGCCCCGAAAGCCAATATATGCAGAAATTTCATTGCCCCTCCAGTGAATATTTAGACAATTTAACCGCTTAACTAAAGTAACTATACCATGATTTTTTCGGCTGTCAACTTCTTATCTGGGAGCGCGCGCCATTAGTTTCTGCACATCTCAAAGTGGCTTATTTCTCTGCGGCTTGCCGCAAAAAATAAGCGGTGTGCAAATAAGAATGGCGTCCGCTCCCAGTATTACGCGGCTTTGTAATGCGTCTCGCCGCAAGCCCGCAATTCCGCCGCTTTTTCTTCGGGCGCGGTGTCGCTAAGAAAGTTGCCGCCGCCGATTTCCGGCCCCGCTAAGTATTTGAGCAGATTGGGCTGGCGCAAGGGCGGGTGAAATTCGATGTGAAAGTGAAACCCGCTGTAATCGCCGCCGTCCGTCGGGGCCTGGTGCAGGGGCATGACGTAAGGGAAAGGCATCTGCCAGAGGTTGTCGAATTTTATTAGGATGTGTTGCAGCGCGTCGGCAAAATCGCGTAACTCTTTGTCGGACAACGTGGCGATACCCGGATGCGTGGCTTTGGGGGCAACGAAAACCTCATAAGCGTAACGCGCAAAGTATGGCATGAAAGCAATCGCCGTCTCGTTTTCGTAAATAACGCGGGTGGCGTCGGCGCGTTCGGCGTTCAGAATGTCTTGGAACAACACACGGCCCGTGTCTTTTAAGTGTTGTTGCGAAACGCGGGCTTCGGTTTCGATAAACTTAAAGACGAAATTGGTCGCGTAAACCTGGCAATGCGGGTGCGGATTGGAAACCCCGACGGCTTCGCCTTTGTTCTCGAAAATCAGGACGTGCTTAACTTCTTCGCGGCGGCCTAATTCGCGGTATTGCTCTTGCCAAACACAAAGTAAATCAACCACTTCCGGCGGCTCAAGTTCCGCCAGCGTCAAGTCATGGCGCGGACTGTAACAGACCACGCGGGCCTCTCCACGCGCGGGTTGGTTGCGGTAAATGCCGCGTGGTTTTTCCAGTTCCAGAGGCGCGTCGTGGCTGGCGCAAGGCATATCGTTATCAAAAACGAACACGCCGGCATAATCGTCGTTGCGTCTGCCGCTCACGCGGGCGTTGCCCGGACACAGGTAACAATCCGCGACATAGCGGGGCGCAGACGCGGTGGAAGTTTCCACCGTGCCGCCGCTCCAGGGCCGGTTTTGCCGGTGCGCCGCGACGATAACCCATTCTTCGCGTAATGGATGCCAACGCTCTTCCCAAGTCATAAAGTAGGGAGTAGGGAGTGGGAAGTAGGGAGTGGAAAACAGCAGATAGCAAGGCCATCGTTCGTTATTCCCTACTCCCCACTCCCTACTCCCTACTGAATTTATAAATCGTGGTTGAAGTCATTACTGAGCGGCATAGGGTTTGCTAGGCCGAGTTCAGAAGGTTAATTAGCTGCGAATCCATCGCTTGATGTAAGGAGTTCTTCAGTATCACCAGCCAGTCTTTGGATATCTTCCACGATTCGTAAAACACTTTGGCGATATTTCTAATCCATTCAGGCGGACTTTCCGTCCGCGCCACACTTTTTTCTGCCAGTTTTCCCTCGCGCGTCTCTTTTTTAACGCCAGCTTTTCCTCTCGCTTGACAAGCTTGTTTCAAGCGCAGCAGCAAAA
>JAYVJN010000346.1:0-19765 GCA_043769325.1 Acidobacteriota bacterium | reverse complement strand
CAAGACGAGCATAAAATCTTTGACTGCGTCAGGATATTTAAGCACCGGTATCACCCTCCAACATTTTGCGGGCTAAAGTCTGAAAGCCTTCTTCGACGCTAACGCCGGTTTTTGCGCTGGTTTTGAACAAATACCAACCTTTTTGCGCCAACCGGCGGATAGCTTCTTCGTCCAAATCCCATTGGTCTTCGAGGTCGGTTTTGTTGATAAAAACGACGAATGGAATAGGGCCGAGCAATTCTTGGGCGAACTGTTGCACCTTTTCGGCGACATCCAACGTGGGGCCGCGCGTGCCGTCAACCACTATGACATAACCGGCGGAACCGCGCAGGTATGTCTTTTGCATCTTTTGCACGCCGTCTTCGCCTTGCACGTCCCACAAGACCATTATTACTTCGGTGTCGTTGACTTTGACCATTTTCTTGTCAACTTTGACGCCAACAGTGGTCTGGTATTTGTCAGAAAACATACTGCTGACGAAACACCCCACAAGGCTGGTTTTGCCCACAGCGAAACCGCCTAACATACAAATCTTTTTTTGCAGAGCCATATTTTAACGAAATTGTTGCAGAGTCCATCCGGCGCAAAGGCGCAGAATGCTTTTGAATATACCTTAGCTTAGGCTTAGGCGAAAAGCCTTGAAGCAGTTAATTTACATAGTAGGGCCGAGAAGTCGCGGCATTTCGTTGACAACCAAGACGGGCGCGGCTAACCTCACAAGTTGAAACGGTTACGCCGTTTCTTTCGTATGACAAGCGGAGTTGTTTGGTAAACAGGGCGGTTTCGGCTTTAACCAAGCGCAAAGCAAAAACGCAAAGCATAAATCCTATGATGTTTTTAGGCAGTAAAAAAAGAAATGTTCCGGCTTTCGGCGATATTCTGGCGGAAGACGACCAGGACATCGAAATTTACAGCGAGAAAGCCGTCTCGCGGGGCGCGTTTTGGGCTGAATCGCGTCTGTTGGTGCGCGACCTGATTTTCGCGTTGATGTTTGCTGTCTTAATGGTAGTTTTCGTGGTGCAGCCGGTTAAGGTTGAGGGAACTTCGATGCTGCCGCGTCTGCATGACGGCGAACGCATCTTTGTCAACAAGATGGTTTACTACGGTTTGCCGCAGATAACACGCGGCGACGTGATTGTTTTCTGGTATCCCAACGACCCGACGAAAAGTTATGTCAAGCGCGTTATCGGGCTGCCCGGCGAAACCGTAGAAGTGCGCGAGGGGCGCATTCTCATCAACGGCCAGGTTTTGCAAGAGGCATATCTTGATAAAGAGTTGAACCATCAGCCGGATACCAAGCCGGCGGTAGTGGTCTCGCAACATTACTATTTTGTCATGGGCGACAACCGCGACCATTCCAGCGACTCGCGCTCATGGGGCCTGGTGCCGGAGAAATATATCTACGGCAAGGCTTTATTGCGCTATTGGCCGCTTAATGAAGCGGGCGTGCTTTCCCATCATCCCGATTACAATGTGCCGCTGCCGCCCCAACCGCAAACATCTGACGATGACCAATAAACCGAGGTTTTAATAAATCACAATACAAACTCCCGTTATAATCTCGTTATGCCCGATGCTTTGCGCCTGTTGCTGTTGATTTTCACCTCGCCGTTTGCGGGTTTACGCGAAGCGCGTGACCGCGCGCCGCTTTTGTCTGCGCTGGCTTTGGCTTGGGGGGCGGATTTGGCGTATTTGTTGGTCACGCAATGGCGTTACTGGATAAAGCCCGCCGGAGCTTACGGCGGTGTGCGGTATGCTTTAGCGTTTAGCGCGCCGATTCTGTTATTGGCGTTTGTGTTGGCTCCGCTACTGATTTTTTTGGCTAATCTGCTGGGGCCGCGCGGACGCTTTCGTGAGTTACTGCGCGAAGAATATACCCCGCTTATCACTTGTTTATTTTACGTCTGGGCCTTGGCCTGTCTCTGGGCGTTGCCTTTGGCGATATTGGAACAAGCAACAGGCTGGCGCGAATTACTTTTTAATGAATGGGTGAAAATGATAGCGCAAAAAGGCGTCACGCTGCCTTCGGGTTTGTCGCCGGGCCAGTTATTTTCGTTGAGTTTGGCGTTGCTGACGGTCTTTCCTTTTTTTGCCATTTGGTTGTGGCTGGCAACAGTGGAGGTCTTTCGTCTTTCCTGGTTGCGTTCGGCGGCATTGACGGCAGCCGGTTTGTTGTTTGGTTATTTGCTGTTGGCAGTGACTTTGCCGTTTTTTGTAATAGCCCTGACCTCGCCTTTTCTGGCTATTTTGTCTTTCATTTTACTACGCGGTTTCTTTCTCACAATGGCGCGGCGGGCGCAAGCGCAGGATAATTTTCACAAACATTTAGAGGCCGCGACGCTCAACCCCGCGGATGCTTCGGCGCATTACAATTTGGGGTTGATACACTTGCGCCGCAACCAATTAAGCGAGGCGCGGGAGCGTCTGCAAAGGGCGGTTGAAATTGATGACGACGAAACCGACGCGCATTTTCAATTGGGCCGCATCGCCCGCGCGCAAAGCCGTTGGGCCGACGCCGTGCGCCATTTTGAAGAGGTCGTGCGCCGCGACGAGACCCACGCGCAACACGAAATCTGGCGCGAAGTGGGCGCGACTTACCTTTCCGCAGAGCAATACGACGACGCCCGCGCCATGCTTGAACGCTTTCTCGAACGCCGTGAAAACGACCCCGAAGCCCTTTATTTGCTAGGCCGCGCTCACCTTGCTTTGGGCGGCAAAGAAGCCGCCCGCGTCGCGCTTCAGGCTTGTATCGAAGCCGTCAAAACCGCGCCCGCCTATAAATACCGCGCCGAAAAACGCTGGCTCAACGAAGCGCAACAACTCCTTCGCTCACTGGCTTAGACCGATGATAGAGCGGCGACAAGCGACGCAGATTTTCGACGGCGCGGGGCAAAACATCCAAAACATAGTCCACATCTTCCTCCGTGTTGTCCTTGCCAAAGCTAAAACGGATGGAACCACGCGCCAGTTCGTCGTTGCGGCCCAAGGCGCGAATCACCGGCGAAGGCTCCAGTGAACCCGACGAACAGGCCGAACCTGTTGACACCGCCACGCCTTGTAAGTCCAAGTTTATCAACAACCCCTCGCCTTCGATAAAGCGGAAAGAGATGTTTGACAGGTGCGCCAGGCGTTCTTCGCGGTTGCCGTTAAAAACGATGTCGGAGATTCGCGCCGTGACACCGGCCTCGAATTTATCGCGCAAATTTCGCAAATGGGTGTCGCGTTCCGCCAACTCCAGGCGGGCCAGCCGCGCCGCTTCGCCAAATGCGACGATGTGCGGCACTGATTCCGTACCGGCGCGGCGTTCGCGTTCCTGGTGGCCGCCGATGTTCTGGGTGGTGAGGCGCACATTGCGGCGCAAAAACAAGGCCCCGACGCCTTTCGGCGCGTATAATTTATGCGCTGAAAGCGAAAGCATATCGCAACCCAATTCTTCCACGTCAACTTTCACGCGCCCGGCGGCTTGCACGGCGTCGGTGTGTAAATATAACTGCTTGTGGCCTTTGGCGCGTTCTTCGGCCACGATTTGGCCTATTCCCCGTACTGGTTGGAGCGTGCCGATTTCGTTGTTGGCGAGCATCACGGAAATCAGCACGGTGTCGGGCCGCAGGGCATCGCGCACGTCGTCAACGCGCACGATGCCGTCTTCGTAAACCGGCAGCCGAGTCACTTCCCAACCGCGTTTTTCCAGAAAATCGCACACCTCGCGCACGGCTGAATGCTCAATGCTGGAAGTGATAACGTGCCGCCCATGCGTTTGCGCGGCGTCGGTCAAACCCTTGATGGCTAAGTTGTTAGACTCCGTGCCGCCGGATGTGAAGACCACTTCGTTAGGCCGCGCGCCGATGAGCGTCGCCACTTCGCGCCGCGCCGCGTCCACCGCTGCCCGCGCTTCTTGCCCGAAATGATGCACACTCGAAGCGTTGCCATAATTTTCGGTAAAAAAGGGCAGCATCGCCGCCACTACCCGCGCGTCAACCGGCGTGGTCGCGCTGTTGTCTAAATAAACTCTGCGTAACATGAAAATTTCCCGCCAACTTTTCTTGAGCCGCGCCGCATCTCAAAAGGCGTCGCTTCAGTGCCATCATACTACCGCCCGCCCACAGACGCGAAAGGTCGGGGCCGGCGAAAGGCAAATTATATTTTCCGGCCCGCCGCGCACAGCATTTTGTAGTTGCGCGGCTTACCACGTCTAAATGTTGTGTAAGGTGTGGCAGTTGTTTAAGCGATGACGCAAAATACTTCAGAAATCACTTGAATTATTTATCGGCAAAGTGTAGAGTGAACGCCATTTCGCAATAATGCGGAATGACGCGCCGGGCGGCTGTTCCCTTGAACCTTAAAACAAGATTTGTCAACCCGGAATGTATAACCACCCCCCAACGCCGCGCAAACAGACAGGATGCGCGTACTGAATTTTAGGAGAAAAGCAATGAAAAAGACGCAAGGAAGCGCAATCGCTTGCCTGATTTTCTTACTGGCCGCCTTGCCGGTGGTTTACTTGCCGAAGGCGCAAGCGCAAACGGCAACCCCGCCCAGCGCGGCCCGCGCCGCTTTGGAGCGCGGCTACCGCACCGGCTATTCCGACGGTTATCAGGAAGGCTTCCGCGACATCAACGACAATAAAACCGCCGAATTTCGCAGCAACGCCGATTTCATCAGCGCGACCCGCGCCTACGAAGTGAAACACGGCCCGCGTGAATCTTACCGCGACGGTTTTCAACAGGGCTACGCCAAAGGCTACGCGGAAGGCTACGCCCGCGGCAACTTTAATCCGGTCATTCCGGCGACGCTGAAACAACGTCCGGCAAGTGCCATCGTGAATAACGCCGGAAATAGCGGAAATACGGGAAACACAGGCAATAACACGGGTAACAATACCAACAACAACCCGCCGGTGACGCAAATCACGCTGCCGGGCAACACGGTGTTGAAAGTGGAATTGCTCAACGCGCTCTCCACCGAAAATAATTCCCGTGACGACGGCTTTAGAATGCGCGTTTTGGAACCGGCAAATTACGAAGGCGCGGTTATCGAAGGCCATTTAGCCCGTGTCAAAAGGCCCGGACGCATCAAAGGACGCGCCGAATTGCAACTCGCTTTTGACCGTATGCGCTTGCCCAATCAGACGGTGGCAAACTTTGAGGCGCAAATCATGGAATTGACTGACCCGACCAGCACCAACGTGCGCAATGTTGACCAAGAGGGCGGTTTGGAAGGCAAGTCCACGCAGAAAGAAGACACCATTAAAGTCGGCGCGGCAGCGGGCGCGGGCGCGACAGTGGGCTTGATTGGCGGCCCCGTCGGTGCGGGCGTGGGCGCGATTGTCGGCGCGGCGGCGGGTACGGGGTACATCCTCTACACGCGCGGCAAAGAGATTCGCCTGTTGCGCGGACAGCAGTTCAAAATTGTCACTTCCGGCACGGCGCGTTTTGTCGCCACCGCGCCGGAAACCGCGCAATAGCCAAATAAAATGTTCTGAGTTCAACCTTTAGTTTGTGAATCGCAAACACAAACTAAAGGTTGAACTCAGAATACTTCGCCATTGTGTTCGTTACTTTTCTGACCGATTTCGGGACGGCGGATTATTTCGCCTCAGCTTGTAAAGGCGCGTTGCTGACGGTTTGCCCGTCGGCGCGCGCCTTTGCTTTTTCCCACGAAATCCCGCCCCAAGACATAGCCGCCGCAGCGTTTACTTTGCTCGCCGGTTACGACGTTTGGCCCGCCGCCACGATTCACGTCGCGGTTGTTGACCCCGGCGTCGGTTCGGCGCGGCGGCCCTTGCTCGTCGAAGCCGGCGGTTATTATTTCGCGGGGCCGGATAATGGTTTATTCAGCTACATTTACGAACGCCACACGGACGATTTGCGTGTGCGCCACGTCACCAACCAAGACTATTTTCGCCAACCCGTCAATCCCAGTTTTCACGGGCGTGACGTTTTCGCCCCCGTCGCCGGCGCGTTGGCTTGTGGCGTCGCACCGGATGAGTTCGGGCCGGACATTACTGATTTTGCGCGCCTCGCGCCGCTCAAGCCCACGCGCCACGCCGACGGCAGCCTCGCCAGCCGCGTCATCCACATTGACCGCTTTGGCAACTGCATAACCGGATTCTCGCGGCAAGACGTTGACGAAGAACAACTTGCCAAAGAGTTTCGTCTCACCACCAACGGTCACGAAATCATCCGTCTCCAACGCTTTTTCGCCGAAACCAACGACGCCACGCCCTTCGCCATTTGGGGCAGCGCGGGCTTTCTGGAAATCTCCGTCCGCAACGCCTCCGCCGCGCAACTTCTAAACCTGCAACGCGGAGCGCAAGTGATACTCTGCGGTGTGTAAATTTGCTAAAAGGTAAACAAGCGGCGGGCTATGCTCTGGCAAAATGCCATAAAACAATCAGCCACAGATTGGAAGTACCACCCTCTAATACCAACCAATGCGGAAGCCCGCACTTAGTCAAGGGCGCAGCTTGAGACGACGCCCTTGACTAAGGAATAAGTTTTAAATAACCATACCCGTTAAGAGGCGGTCTCTGACCGCCGGTACTCGTGGCAGCGGCGGCGGTCAGAGACCGCCTCTTAACGATGGGTAAAGTTATTTTTGACCGATTACCTAGAGTGTTGCTCACAGCATACGCACAACGAATAGTTTTGCCCGTTATGAGGTTTATCTCGAATTCGTTTTTATCTGTGTGCATCTGTGTTCATCTGTGGTTCAATTTCCTGAATCAACCCAAGTTCTTGAGCAATTCCGCGCAAAGTCTCGCGGGTGTTTTCCTCAACCGGCACAAGCGGCAAGCGTAGAGTTTCTTCTAATAAGCCCTGCATTTTCATTACGGCTTTGACCGGGCCGGGGCTGGTTTCCATGAAATTGGCGTTCATTAAAGGCAGCAATTTGTAATGTAGTTCACGCGCCTTGTCCCATTCGCCGGCGAGACAAGCGTTGACCAATTGCGCGGTCAAGTCCGGCGTTTCGTTGGAGATAACGGAGACGAGACCGTCTGCGCCCAGCGCGATGAGCGCGAGCGTTAAGGCGTCATCGCCGGAAAACACACGAAAGCCAGCGGGCCTGTCGCGCAAAATATCCATAATTTGTGAGACATCGCCGGAAGCCTCTTTGACCGCAACAATGTTCGCGCAATCGTGGGCCAGGCGCAAAGTAGTTTCAGCTTTGACATTGACCGCCGAACGGCCCGGCACGTTGTAGATAACGATGGGCGTTTCCGGCAGCGCTTCCGCAATGGCGCGATAGTGGGCGTATAGGCCAGCTTGTGTCGGTTTATTGTAGTAAGGCGCAGCAAACATAACGGCGTCAGCCCCCAGCAGCGCGGCGTTTCTGGCGTTACGAATGGCAAAGCGCGTGTTGTTGTTACTGGCCCCGGCTATGACTTTCGCGCGGCCCTGCGCCATTTCAACGGCGATGCGGATAACTCTTTGGTCTTCCTCGGTTGCCATCGTCGCGCTCTCGCCCGTCGTGCCACAGGGGACGAGAATTCCCACGCCGCCCGCGATTTGGCGTTCAATCAAGTCACGGAGGCAAGCTTCATCAATTGCGCCATCGTTTGTAAATGGGGTTACTAAAGCGGTAGCGCAACCACTTAGCCATTCGGTGTTATTTTTCACGGCAATTATTCGCTTTCCCTGGAAACGGTTTTAATGGATGATTCGCTCATCGAACCAGTGTAACAAATCGCTCTGTGAATTGAAGTCAAGTAAGGCCAAACTAAGTTCGTCTAAGTCGTTTGGCGGCAAGGCTGCCACTTGGCCTCGTAATTCTTGGCTCAATAACCCGCCACGCTTTTCCAGCAAGCGCAGCACAAGTTCGAGTTTGCCTTCGAGTTTGCCTCTATGCCAGCCTTTTTCTTCCCAACTATTCATCAATTGCATAGCTTTTTCCTCTTTTTCGGGAGCGATTTCTTTTAACACCTGCTTAAATTGCTGCTCATCCTCCGCGTTGAGACGCAAATAAGTGGCGATGAATCCGCTAATCAACTGCATTTTAGCATCATTTAGTTTCAGCGTAAGCACCAGCCGCAAGCATTCCGCTTTGACGCGGGGCCGGTCTTTTTTGGCGATGCTCATTTTTGCCATCAACGCGCTGGCGACGGGGTTAGGTTTATTCACAAAGTCGCGCCAATGCAAGCGGTTAAGTTGAACCAAGCGATAACTGAAATCCAGCACAGGGCCATCGGGAAAGTCCACGCGGTAAGTGTGCGGTTGCAACTTGCGTGGCGAGTCAAAACTCAGGACGGCGATGGGATAAACCGGCAAGGCGTATTTTTCGTGAAACCGCGCAAAGTAGCGAAACATTCTCAGGCCGAAGTGTTCCTGGCGTTCGGATTGGCTTTCCAGATGGAACAGGAAAAATGAATCTTGCCCGCGCAGGCGAGCCCGCGCCACCAAATCCGCTTCGTGTTTCTCGCCCGAAGTGACATCGGTAAAAACCTCTTTGTCGAGAAAAGTCAACGAATTAAGGTCGGTGTGCGCGTGGATAGCGGGGAAAAACAGTTCCAGAAACTCCACAAAAAATGTAGCGAGCAATTCCTTGAATAAGCGGTCGTAGTCAGTCATCTAATCGCAGATTACACAGGTTACGCGGCGCGAAGGATTTCGTCAATCACTTGCGGGAACTCATAAACGCCCTGTTTGCCAATAATCCACTGCGCCGCCAACAAAGCACCGGCGGCAAATCCTTCGCGGGAACGGGCCGTGTGGATGAGCGTGACGGTATCGGCGGCGCAATCGAAGCCGACGCGGTGCGTGCCGGGGATGTGCCCGGCGCGGGTAGCGGTAACGGTGAACTCGTGGGGAAAACTGTCGGCCACCAGGTCGCGCAACTTCAAAGCCGTTCCCGATGGCGCGTCTTTTTTGCGCGAGTGGTGCGCTTCTTCGATAAACGGTTCGTAGCCTTCAACAGTGGAGAATAATTGTGCAGCTTGCGCCACTACACGGTAAAAAAGATTGACGCCTACGGAGAAATTCGCTCCGTAAATCATTGCGCCACCTTGCGTTTCCACCATCTGCCGCACTTCTGGAAGTTGAGCTTGCCAGCCCGTCGTGCCTACTACTAACGGCGCGCCCGCCGCCAGACACGCCGCGACATTTTCCCGCACGGCCCCGCCTACGGAGAAATCAATCGCCACATCCGCGCCACTCAAGGCTTCAAGCCGTTCGTAAGCCGCGCGCCCGTCGTGGGATGTCAGCACAGCAACAACTTCGTGGCCTTGCTGCCGCGCCAAAGTCTCCACTAAACAACCCATCGCGCCGTATCCGATAAGTGCAATTCTCATAACTTTTAAGCAGGCTGCGCACAGCCTGCGGGCTTAATAACCCGCTCTGTCGAGGCCGGATAACGGC
This sequence comes from Acidobacteriota bacterium, assembly GCA_043769325.1. Classification (GTDB taxonomy): domain Bacteria; phylum Acidobacteriota; class Blastocatellia; order Pyrinomonadales; family Pyrinomonadaceae; genus JAYVJN01. The sequence continues at coordinate 10,412 of JAYVJN010000346.1, read as the reverse complement.
CCAACATCTGCGCCGGACGAATCGGGCGCGGCGCGAAGTTGCCGCCACAGTTCGGACAGACGCCGTGCAAGACATTTTCCGCGCAGTCGCGGCAAAACGTGCATTCAAAGGTGCAAATCAAGGCTGCTCTCGAATCGGGCGGCAAATCCTTGTCGCAGCATTCGCAGTTGGGACGTATTTCAAGCATTTTTCACTACCTCGCGGGCTAAAAGTGTGTGCGCCAATAGTTCGTATAAATCAACCGCTTGCAATAAGTCAACTTTCGCTATTCTTTCATGCGCGGTGTGCGCGTCGAAGATTGAACCAGGGCCGAGTAAGAGCGGCGCGCCCCAATTTGTCAGGTGTGGAATGTCAGTGGTGAAGCGCACAGTGCACTGCTCGAAACCATCTAATGACAGCAATTTGACGGCCTCTGCCTGAGACATTACTTCAACTTGCGCACGGCCCGCTGACAGGGTTTCCAGCGCGTTTGTTATTTCTGAAATAGGCGTGATGACGCGAAAATGCAAATCGGCGCGGGCTTGCTCGGCGATGATATTGGTGGCGCGCCCGCCATTGATAACGCCAATATTGCAGGTAGTCGCGCCATAGATTTCGTGAACCGGCCAAGCGTAAGAGCGCACGTCATCTAACACATCCAAGAGCTTTTCGATAGCCGATTCGCCCTGTTCGGGATAAGCTGAGTGCGCGGCTTTTCCGGCGGCCTGGAGCGAGACGCGCAGCGAACCTTTCGAGAAAACCGCCAGTTTGTTATCCGTCGGTTCGCCATTGATAAGATAGCGGCACTGCGCGGCTAAAGGGTGTGTATTCGCCACTTTCGCGCCCGCGCTGCCGGCCTCTTCATCAACTGTAAAGAGCAAGCCGATGTCTTTAACGCCGCTTGCGCGTAACCTTTGCGCGGCAAAAACCTGCGCCGCGATGATGCCTTTGGCGTCACACGCGCCGCGCCCGTAAATGTGCGTCTCGTCCTCGCTTGAAGCGATATGCGGCGGCACGGTGTCCAAATGCGTCGAGAAAAAGACGCGCGGCGTCTCGTTGAGTGTGGCGATGAGATTGGCGCGCTTGCCTACAACCGCTTGTAACTCAATGTGATAACCTAAGTTTGAGAGATAATTAGCTAACCAATCACATAACTGTTCTTCAGTTCCGGTCAGTGAGCAAACATCAATCAGGTTTCGTGTCAGTTCAGTTAGGTATTTTATTGACAATTGGATTTTTTACTTTCCTACGCAGACATCTTTCACCAAGCGGGTAAATCTTAACGCTGACCCGAACTATTGGCAAAGTGAGGAACAAAATCTATCTATATCTTTCAAGAAAAGAATTTTCGCCACAGAGAACACAGAGTTCACAGAGGTTAAGCCGAGTCAGGGGGTTACGGTTTTTCTCTGTGCTTCTCACTGCGCTCTGTGGCTAATTCTTTTTCTTGAAGTGTATAACGAGGAAAAAACTCATACCGGCGAGTAAGCGTAACTCCAACCGCCCAGCTACCTGCCAAGTCAAACACCCGACTCGCTTTACTTTATTCATCGGGCAGAATGGCTTGTACGCGCCCGACTTGCCCATTTGTGAGACGGACTTTTATGCCGTGCGGATGATTCCCAGAATTAGTCAGGATGTCTTTGACGACGCCGATTGTTTGCCGGCCCGTGCGTTGGTCTTGCTTCAAGACAATAGCGACGCTCAGACCAACGCGGATATTTTTGCGTTCTTTTCCGTTCATCTTTTTTCTCTTTGTTAAGTGAGCTTAACACAAGAAAGCAAAAGGGCAACCAATTCGGTTGCCCTAAACTATTGACAATAAAGCTAGTTTCAGTTAATTTGCAACCGATTAGCGCAAAATGGCGCACCACCAGTTATGAGTTCAAACTTTAGTTTGCGCTTTACGTTAGGCAAAACACAAACTAAAGTTTGAACTCATAACTTCGCTTGTCAATAAAGAAGGCGGCGGTCGGAATCGAACCGACGAATAAAGGTTTTGCAGTTCTTATTCGCCACCTGTCACCGAATATCACAGAGCGTTATCTAGTAATATCTACAATACTTTAGCTTTTCGTTTGCAACTCAGTGATACTCCATATATGCAGGTAGCTACTACATTTCCTACTACATTCCTACTACACTGTTCATACCGCCAAATGCTTGTAAATAAACGCTACTATGCAATTCACTTAAACGGGTACGGTGACAATTTAAGTTGTTTGCGGTAGCGTTGAATAGCCCAAAAGTCTTTGTCATTGGTTACAACCCTGACACCCTCGCGGCTGGCGCACATGGCAAGCAAGCAATCCATAGCGATTTCTTGCTTCGCTACGGGCAGACGTTTCGGGGCTTTGCCGCCCGCTTGTTGTTTACGCTCTTGGGCCAACATAAACAGTACACGGCTGGCGTCTTTCCAATCCTGAACAGTTGGCGCAAGCAAAATCCGGTCTTCTTCCGCCGCGTCCCACACTTGCTGATAGGCTTTCAGTTCTTTGGCGTCGTTGCAAGCCGTCATTAGTTCTGAGAGAACCGTAGCCGCAACGTAGAAACCTGTGACTACGCCCGCGATTCCGTAGCCTTGAATGACGTTTGTATCGAAAACGAATTTCTTAGCCACGTTTTACCTTGCGCGGATGTAACCGTTTATAGGTCATGCTGAACGCTACAAGCGCAGCTTGGGCCGTGCGCGAATGGTCTAGCTTGATTCCGTCGGTTGCTTCGCCTTCCGTAATAAAAAACTTGTCGTTGGTCGCGGCTTGCTTCTTCGGCGCAAGCGTGGCGGTTTCGTTTAATTCCTTTTTCTTCATCGTGTCGCCTCTTTTGCTGTGCTGATTGCGGCTTGTGGTTTGGCGGGGCGTCCGGGCCGGCGTTCTTCCACAAACTGCAAATCGCTTTCGTTAATAATCCAATCACGCCCGTATTGCTTCGCCGGCAGCTTTCCGGCTTCAATCAACGCACGCACGCGGCGCGGCGTTACCTTCAACCGCTCCGCCGCTTCTGGTGTGGTCAAGGTCTTCATAAATTCCTTTATAACACGAAAGAAACTATACCGCAAGAGCATAAATAGCTTGACATATCTATTCCGCTACGGTATAGTATTTTTGTTAGTTAAATCTACTCCGAAAGGACACCAAAACATGATTCACATCGAACCAAAAAACGAGACCTTCAAAAGCAAAATTGACCGCGCCATCGCCCGCGCCAAAAAGGAAAGCCTCTTTGTCGGCCCCAGCCGCACGGCGCAACGCTGTTACAAGGTCGAAAATCGCACCAAAGGCACAACCTACACGGTCAATTTCTTCATCCGTAACGGCGCGAAGTTCGCCGGATGCACCTGCAAAGCGGGCGAAGAAGGCTTAATTTGTAAGCACGTCGCGGTTGCGCTTGGTTGCCACATTCAGCGCGTGGCGTTGGGCTTGGTCAACTACGCGCCAGCCGTAAGCGCAGAACGCTAAAAGCAAGGGCTTAGGCGATGTTGGTAGCATCACCTAAGCCCTTTTTCCCTTCAATCGAAATCGAAAGGACACCACCAATGAGTTTAGCGAAAGGAATAAAGAAATGCCAACTCAAACAATCAACCGCTGATTTAGCAGAAGACGTGAAGCGTAGAATAGATGCGGCTTTGCGTGTGTTGCAATTCGACGGCCCGCTTGATTGGGAAGACCGCGAAGCCGCCAGCCGCGCCTTATGTGCTGCCCTAAGCGCAATAAATGCCCTTGAAGACTAAGCCAGTATTTTCCTGATAATTGCCGAGATGTAGGCAAAATCATTTCCATTGCCTAACTCATAGATGTTGAGGCTATTGCAGTAGGTTTTAATATCTGTGTTTTTATCGGGTCGCTCCCAATTTTGGACAGCGGACAAATCAAAGCTGGATGTGGCAAGGATAAAAGAGTTAAGGGTTACATTGGCGATTTCTGGAAAATCGGTTTTGAGATACATATGCAATTGTATTTTGTCGCTGGAAAAGCCTGTGTCTTCATTTCTGAGGCCGTGCGGGTCTATGAAGGTTAGATATTGCTTTTCCGCGCCGGCGGATTTTTGTTTAATCCAAAGAAGAAAATCCGGGTAAAATCCACCGCTGGCTGAAAAGTAAAAGCCGAAGCCTTTGGATTGGACGCTGCTGTTGCGCAGCAAATAAAACTCGCAAGCGGTGTATTGGTCTTGGCTGTACGCTTTTTCAATGAACGCCCGCAAATGTCCGACAAACCTTCTTTCGCCATCGTTTAGCCCTTTTGGTTTGATGGATTTTATTCTACATCCGATTGGTTGGTCGGCGGCATCGTTCAGGAGCGGTTGGTAAAGATGGTTATCGAACCAGGCGTTGAGTAGGATATTGCTGCCACGAAACTGGGAAATATCTTTTTCCGCCTCAACTAAGAAAGTCTCAATTTGCGTTTTGATAGTGTTAAAGTCTTGAAATGGTATGCCGTTTTCGTTAGTTTCAAGCACTTCGATGGTATAGTTCAAGTCGGACAGGGCCGGGCTTTCAACCTCTAACAGCGAAGATTCAAGGTGTTTTCCTTCATAGACGCGCAAATGCCTTTCATAATAGCTTTTGGCGTACTTCTGCAATAGCTGTGAGGCAATTCTTTGCCAGCGTTCAATATCGGTGAGAGCGCGCACGGCGGGTTGCTCGTCCAATTTCAACTCAAGGTTGATGTTTGCCAGCAAGGGGCGCAGGGCGTCTTTCCTGATGTGCAGGTTGTGGTAACGCTTGGCTTGTTTGAAGCGAATCAAAGCAAAGTAGAGTTTATCGAAATCAAGGTATTTTTCGGCAAACCGGAGGTCTTTTTCAATCACAAATTGTTGCTGTGTTCCGGCGAGGCCGTTGGCGGCGTCGAGGACAAAACTTTTGGTTGATAAATCGAGCAAGACCTTGATGCCGGCGTCTGTCGGGCCGTTGTAGCCAAGTTCAACGATGGCGGTTTGATTGAACGGCGGGACGCCCTTTTTCTTTTGCGGCACGATGAGCCTTAAATCGTTGATGGTCGAGCCGTTTTGCTGCCAGTGGCGGATGGGGACTTGAATTTCGTAAGTGGTTTGGAGAATGCCCTCGTTCTTCAAGTCCTCTTCAAAACGCTTCATGTAGTCGGCATTGAGGCCGAAGATATTGAGCGTTTCCACGATGGGCATAAACTCGTCCAGGCGGTCATGTTCGGTTGAGCGTTTGAGCGAGTTTTCTTGCCCGTAGAGACGGACGCCCCGGCCAAAAAGCTGGATGATTTGCGCTCCTTCTGATTTGCCGAAGTTAATCAGGCCGATGCCGGACACGCGGTAATTGTTCCAGCCTTCGATAAACTTTCTCGCGCCGATGAGGACGTTGACCGGCTGTTTGGTCTTATCTGAGAGCGAGTCGAACAGGGAAACGGCGGTTACGCTGTCACGGAGAAAAGTAAACTCGTGTTCCATGCCGGTTTTGAACTTGCTCACGTCGCCGATGTTGATAAGGCCGAAGTAAATTTCACTGCCTTTGACGCGCAGACCAATTTCGCCCGGCGCGTCTCTGAGCGTGCAAAGTTCTAGTTTATCGGGCGCAACGGCGTTCAGGACGTTTTCCAGCACGGCGTCATAAATCTGTCGCGGCGTGGTGAATTTGGCAAACAGCCAATGGAGTTTGACGTTATATTCTTGACAGAACTGTTCCGGGCCGTGCGCCAAGACCTGCCCGATGATGGTTTCATACTTGGCCCTGTCGGTTAGAAAATCTTGCCAGAACTTGAGCAGAAGTTGCACGTCGGCAATAGTTTCTTCGTTGTCTTCGGCCTCTTTGCCTTTGGCTTTGGGGTTGACCGTGTGGCCGACGAAGATTAGCAGAGGGTCGGCTATTTGGTAGCGTTCAAGGGCGGCTTCATTGAATTTGAAATATAGTTTCTGTTGCGCGAAAAGGAGCAGGTTGCAGAGCAGATACCTTTGTTTGACTTCCGCGCTGCTTTCCTGGCCTTCGGAAATGTTATGGATGCGGTAGTCTTTGCCGTAGCCGTCCTGGTTAAAGTATCTGAACGAATAATCGAAGGCGATGCGTTTGGCGTAATAGTTCTGCAAATCGCCGCCTACTTGCCCGAAAGTGGCTGAGTATTCAAAGGTGAAACCGTTGTAACCCATTTCTTCGCGGAGTTTGCGCCAAACGCCTTCTTCCTTGTCGTTGCCTTTGTGTCCTTCATCCACAAAGAGGCCGTTTTGCTGTCCAAATTCGGCAACGGAGATGGTCACGCCCTGGCCTTTGGCGATGCCTTTGATTTTGTGGATGTCAATTACTTTGACGTGGTTGCCGGCTTTGTTATTGAGGTAATAATCGGCTTCGATGCCGCTTTCTTCGAGTTCCAGCAAGTGTTGGCGGCTGAGGCTTTCGCCGGGCGTCAAGACAATCAGGTTATTGAGCGGGGTTTTGTAGAGTTTGGCGTAATGCCGGTATTGCAGAATGTTAAAATGGAGCGTAAAAGTTTTGCCGCTGCCGGTGGCTTGCCAATAGGCGATGAGGTTGAGTTCGTCGCGGTCAACGGGCGTCAGTTTGCCGATGTCGCTGTTGGCCTCAAAGCCGCGCCGGTAGAGTTCGAGGTTCGCGGCCAGGGCGTCTTTATCGGCAAAGTAGCGGTCAAGGTAATACTCGGTAAAGAGCAGGGAAAGGTATTGGTAATACTTGAGGTTGATTTTCCGCGCCCGGTGGCGGTTGATGTGGCTGAGATGTTCGTTGATGTTGTCGTCAAAACGGGCCAGGTCTGCCGGCGAAAACCTGATTTTGTCTTTCAGCACGGCGTAGAAAACCGAACGGTCTGCGCTGTCGGCTTTTAGCTCTTCGTCGGCGAATTTCCGTTGCAGGTCGGAGAATTGCTCAAAACCGAATTGCCGCAAGAGATATTTGAAGAGTACGAGTTTTTCGCTGATGGGCATAACTGTTAATTGAGGTTTACGCGATTTTGGTTTTCAGCCCGTGAATACGGGCGGCAGCATAAAGCCCCGTGCGTCAGCGCGGGGGTGGTCGCCGCAAGAACCGCATAGCCCGCGAAGGCGGGCGACATCCCTGTCATATAGACTTCAAGAAAAAGAATTATCTGCGGAACACGCGAAACACGCGGAAAAAAGCAGCCAAGTTCTGTGTTTGCTTATTTCCGCGTTTTCTGCGCCTTCCGTAGATCTAAAATTCTTTTTCTTGAAAGATATAGCCAACGGCTGTCGCTATCTTCGATAGCTGTTCCGCTTGTTGACCATCTTTCCCCGCGCTGACGCACGGGGCTTTATGCTGTCGCCGTTTTCAACGGCTAAGAATAACGGATTCCGCGTAACATAAGCTGTTAATCAAGGTTTACGTCTTCAAACATCAAACGCTGAAATTCGGCTTCGCTGCTGTCCGCGCCGAAAGCGTTATCGCAGTTGGCGTAGAGCAGCGCGTCCGCATCGTGCCAATCGCCTTGCCGGAACCAATCGCGTTCGGCGGCGAGGTCTAAATCTTCGCCGTAATCGCGCCAGACAATCAAATAGGCTTGTTTCTTTTTGACGCCCTGAATAATGCGGTAAACGCGGTCTTGGTGCGTGGCGGTGCGGATACGGGAAACGTCAAGGCCGAGCAGAAAGTTAAAGGTTGTGACTAAATCAACTGTGGTCGGCACGCGCTCATTCAGCCGGATGATGTCCATTTTGTAGGCGAATGGACGCTCAAACTTATTCACCGCCAACAACGACGGCGAACCATTGACGCCTTGCCGCAACAGGTATTTGACGCGCTCGGCAAACTCAAACTCCGGCATATTGGCCTCGCGCTCACGGTCAAATTCGATATTGTTCAGCGCGTCTTCATACTGCTCCAACTTGAGATACTGGAAAATGTGCGAAACGCCGTTGCTGCGGTATTCGGTTTCAATCAGCGGCCTGTTATTGCGACCCGGCTTGCCGTCTTTCCAGTCGGCTGAGTAAATTACTTTCTGAATACGCGGCTTTGTTACCGTGTCGAAGTATTGGCCCATTTCGATAAGAATATATTTGCGGCTGCCTTCATCCTCACGATTGAGATTTATAACAGCGTGTCCGGTTGTTGCAGAGCCAGCGAAGAAGTCAAGCGTTATTTCCTTTGCTGGCTGTAATGTTGTTCCAATTAACTTTTCATAAAGAGATGTCGGGTGACAGTAAGGGAAGTCTATTCCAAGCGGAGCAACATCGGCCTTACCTTTCTTTGCATCTTGAAGTACTGAAGAGATTTGTCTTTTCGTCTCATCTGTCAAAAGTGTTTTTTGACGTGGTTGAGTCGTTTCATCTTTTCCGAAAAGGATTTCATTCCGTTCAATCATTCTTCGTAAAGTTTCGGGCGTTCGTGAAAACCCGTTTGGAGGAACGGGGCAAGGTTTTCCCGTAATGGGATGAAACAATGGCTGATGAAATTTAGGGTCTGTGCGAGGTTCGGGGGCGCGTAAGCTGACGCTTTGGTAAATCAGCCCTTGTTCATCTAAATAGCGATATGCTTTCTCGCCGCCGCTTAACTCTTCGTTTGCATCAACCCATTTAGTAAATTCCTTTTGTGCGCTTGGTGAATTTGCGCCGTGCTTTTCAACAATTCCACTTGCTGCGTTAAGCATTAAAAGAACATTATCATTCCTAAGATAGACTGGTTTATTACTTCTAGCTCGCCAGATAATGTATTCGTGTTGCATAGCGATGCCGCTTCCTGCATTCATTGGATTACGTTTGTCCCAAACGATTGTGCCAGCATTGGGAATCAAAAAATTATCATACAGTAGGGACAAACGCTCATATTCATTTTCGTCAATATGGCAGAGTTGGGAGCCATCGTCAGACATTAAAGCAAGGCTTAGTTTAATTCGGCTTTCCATCATCGAAAGCCAAGACGAATGTTTATATTCGTTCTTATAAAGAAACCCGCTCGTTTTGGTGTTATAGGGCGGGTCAATATGCACACATTTAACTATTCCTTTGTATTTAGCCAAAAGAAAATTCAAGGCTTGCCAGTTGTCCGAGTTTATCAGCAAGCCGCCGCATTTTTCGTCAAGGTTTTCGATGCTGTCGAGGAGTTTGAATTTTAGTTCGGCGGGCAGGAATTGGGTGTCAAGGACAAGATAGCCGTCGGCTTTGAGGTCGGCGGCGGTTAGTCCGGTGTTTTCGATGAAGCCCAGCGTTTGCCATTCGTCGCGTTGCGGCTGCCCCTCCGCGCTGAGGATAAAGGCGGCTATTTCGTCGGCAACTCCGGCGGGCAACAGGTCAAGCGTCAGGCAGTAGTCGCTCTGGACGACAAACTTTTTCTTCTCGTAGAGCTTTTTCTGAAAGTTTTCCAGTTCGGCCAGAAATTCGATAATCACCGCCGCCACGTCGCGGATAACCGTAGCGCGAATGACGTTTTGCCGCACGGCCCGCTCCACCTGCGCCCGGCTCCAAGCAACCGACAGAAAACTGAGGCTAAAGATTTCATGCTTGAGAAAATAGTCCAACTCTTGCCACAGGAATTTGCGTAAATCCTTGTGGATAAAGTAATCAAAACTATTCAGCGCGGTGTAGCGGTTGAGATGATAGTAAAACTCGCGCTGCCGTTCGTTCTTTTTGCCGTTCTTCAATTCGCGCTCTTTTTCCCACAGGCGGATTAAATAAACGTCGCCGGTAGCGCGGATTTGCTCGTCCAGAATGTTGGCGGTGAGCGTTTCGTTGATTCTATTTTGCCTCTCGCCCCAAACGTCTTTCTCCTCTTTAGTCGGCTCTTTGAAGTGGAATTTAAGAGTCAATTTCCCTGTGGCGGCATCCCAGGTGAAATAATCATCCGCCGGCACAAACAGGCGTTTCTTCTGGCTTTGGTTATTGTTGACTTCGGTTTCCGCCTCAACCAAACAGAACTCTACCGTCCGGCGCGTTGCGTCGCCCGCGCCGTTGGTGAAAACGTAGTTCTTAAAGTTCTCGCCCGTCTTGATGTAATACTGGTCGTGGTTGGCCCAATAAAACTTTGTCTCTTCGCCATTGTAGGGAATCATATAGCTGGCATCCCCCGCGCGTGGCTTGGTCACAAAATCGCCGCCCTCATAGTAACGGTCAAAAAAACGGTAAAGGTCGTTGTAGATGTCGCGCTCTAAATCGGCAGTCGCCGCCGCATCGCGCGCTGATGACCTGGCTTGTCGGTACTTCTCATAATTCTCGGTGAAGGCCGTCTGAAGTTTGCCGAACTGGTTGAATTTAGCTTCGATTTCTTCATCGGTATCCCCCGGCAAGACACCCAATTTCAGTAATTCAGCCTTAGCAGCGTCGGCTTCGGCATTCGCCTCTACATTGGTCTGAGAAAGCAGCGCGTCTGAAACTTCCTTCAACTTGTCCGGCAAGACTTCATCCATAAATTGCCGCACGTCAGCCGCCCGCATATTGAGAATACGGTAAATGCCAAAATCCAGGTCGGTCTTATCAAGCTGAAACAGTTCGGTTAATAACTCTTTGAAGCGTTCTTT
>JAYVJN010000345.1:0-5610 GCA_043769325.1 Acidobacteriota bacterium | reverse complement strand
GAGAGCGGCAATTTGATGTCGCCCGTCGCGTCGTCCACCATCGTCTTGAGGTACTCCTGAAACCGCTCCCACCCACGCGGCAGGTCATACAATTCGCGTTGGACGCGCAGCAATGGGACGTACTCCAGAACCATGTCGAAAGCCTATACCGAAACCCACTCCGTTGGTTCTTTCGGGTGCGACAAGACAAGTTTAGTATTCACCGGAAAGAGCGGTGAGCGTTCCTGCAAAGCCATTTTCGCGGTGATGTGCGCGACATGAGGGTTATTGGCCTGTTGTGAAAGGTGCGCCATGACAATGGTGTTTGCCGCGCCATCAAAGCCATCGCGGAGCCAGTCGGCGAAGTCTTCGTTGGAAAGGTGGCCCGTGCGCGAGAGAATGCGTTGCTTCAAGTCCCAAGAGTAAATCGGGCACGCGCGGAGCATATCGCGGCTGTGGTTTGATTCCATGACGATGGCGGCGCAACCGCGCAGACGCTCGTTTATCAGCGCGTTGACGTGGCCGAAATCCATCAGCGTCGCCACGCTGGTGCCAGCGTGTGTGGCGCGAACCCCGATGTTGTCGGCGGCATCGTGAGGGACACTAAACGGCTGAATATCTATGCGTCCGATGCGAAAATCCTGCCCCGCTGCAATCTCTACGGTGCGCCCGCGCAAGGTGTCGGCGCGTTTCTGTGGTTCGTTAGTGCCCGTCTTGCTGCTGCGCTCACGCAGATAAGCCTGTTGCGTCAGTCCCGTCATAAACACAGGACAGGTCGCACTGCCCAGTAAGACGCGCAAACCGCCCGCGTGGTCGCCGTGTTCGTGGGTAATGACGATGCCGTCCAGGTTCGCCACGTCTTCGCCCACCAACGCCAGCCGCCGCACGGTCTCACGCGCGCTCAAACCGGCGTCAATCAAGACACGAGTTTCCCCCGCCACTATCAGGACGGAATTGCCGGTTGAACCGCTGCCGAGTACCGTGAGCTTCATCTTTTTGAGGGCGTAAATCGTGAACCGTAAATCCTGACAAGAAAAGATGAGTGATTTCTCTTATCACGATTTACGGTTCACGATTTACGCTAAATTTCCAATCGCGCCCTATCCATCTTGAAGCCGTTCAGGTTTCCCAACGCCGCAAACGCCATGTTTTCGCTCTTGAAATACTGTTGCGCGATGCGTTGGATGTCCGCGACGGTGACGGCTTCGAGGCGTTTGATTATTTCGTCGGGCGTGATGCGTTTGCCGTGCACGATTTCTTGCCGGGCCAGCGTGCCGGCGCGTCCGCTGGAAGATTCCAGGCTCAGAAGAATCGAAGAAACGGCTTGCTCTTTGAACAGTTGCAACTCGTCCGCGCTGACGGCTTCGCGCACCAGGCGGCGCAGTTCCTTGAGCGATAAGTCCACCACTTCGTCGAGATGTTCGGGCGAAGTGCCGGCGTAAATCGAAAAAACTCCCACGTCCACAAACGCCGAGGCGCCCGCGCCAACCGAGTAGGCCAGCCCGCGCTCTTCGCGTATCTCTTGCCAGAGACGGCTCGAAGTGCTGCCGCCGAGGATACCCAAAAGCAGACTGCCGGCGTAGCGGTCAGCGTCTTTGGCCGAGGGCCAGGGCGCGGCAAGCAGAACATGGGCTTGCTCTAAATCCTTTTTGCGTTTGAGGATAATCGGCGCGGCCAGTTCCGGCGCGGTTTCTTCAATGGCTTCCGGCGCGGCCCCGTTTTCGCCAAAAGCGGCGGTGGCCCAATCCACGAGTTGTTCGTGTTCGATGTTGCCGGCGGCGGCGATGACCAGATTGCCCGGCGCAAACTGCTGCGTGTGGAAACGGGCCGTCGTTGCCTGGCCGAAAGTGGAGACAGTTTTGGCGGTGCCTTCGATGGGACGGCCCAGCGGATGTTTAGGAAAATAAGCCGCGTTAAAGAGTTCGCCCAAAAACTCTTCGGGCGTGTCTTCCACCATTTTCATCTCTTCGATGATGACGCGCTGTTCGCGTTTGAGGTCGGTTTCGTCAAAACGCGGGTGCGCCAACATATCGGCCAGCAAAACGAAAGCCCGTTCCGCGTGTGTGTCCGCGACCTTCATCGTGAAGCCGGTTGTTTCGTGGGTGGTGTAAGCGTCGAGATGCCCGCCCATACGGTCGGATTCGATGGCAATATCAAGCGCGGTTCTCTCTTGCGTGCCTTTGAAAACGGTGTGTTCGATGAAGTGGCAGATGCCGTTGAGTTCCGGCGTTTCGTGACGCGAACCCCGGCGCGCCCAGATGCCTAAGGAAACCGAGCGCAAGCCCGGCATTTTTTCGCTCAAGATGGTCAACCCATTGCTTAAACGGGTAGTGTTTATTGCTTCTGACAAATAAATATAGCTCCAGTCGAAAACCTAGCTGCGAATTAACTTTGCATCCTAGCACGCGCCACAATCACGCGGCAAACCTTCAGGTTTTCAACAAACGATAGGCTTCATCGCGTTTCACGCCAAGTTCACGGGCCGCACGTTTGAGCGCGTCGCGGGCCGACAGGCCACCGGCTTCCAGTTCGGCAACCAGGATTGCAAGCCGCCGCTCAATAGTTTCTTCCGCTTGGGTCGCCTTTAAGGGCGTGCGGTCAATTAGCAGAACCATTTCGCCCCGCGCTTTTTCGGGCGCGCTGAATAATTGCGCCAGTTCGCTTAAAGTGCCGCGCACGGCTTCTTCATATAGTTTGGTCAGTTCGCGGGCGACGACGGCGGCGCGTTCGCCCAAAACATCACAGGCGTCAGTGAGCGCGTGAGCGATACGGTGCGGCGTTTCGTAAAAGATGAGCGTGGCCGGCAATTCGCGCACGGCATTGAGGGTGGCGCGTCGCGCTGTCTTTTTGGCGGGCAGAAAGCCGCCGAAATAAAAATTATCCGTCGGCAGACCGGAAATCGTGAGCGCGGCAATCGCCGCCGCCGGCCCCGGCAAACACGAGACGCGCACGCCCTTTTCCGCGCACAAACGCACGAGGCGAAAGCCGGGGTCATTTAAGCCCGGCGTGCCGGCATCGGAAACCACTGCCACGCTTTTCCCGTCCAGCAAAGCGGCGCATAATTCTTCGGCCCGCGCGTGTTCGTTGTGTTCGTGATAACTGACAGTGCGCGCCTGTATCCCATAATGATTGAGCAGTTTGCGCGTATGGCGGGTGTCTTCGCAGGCGACGATGTCAACCTCGCCCAGCAGCCGCACGGCGCGGTAAGTTATGTCTTCCAGATTGCCGATAGGCGTGGCGACCAAATAGAGCGTGCCGAACATAAAGCCATTCTGCCATCAAGCGGCGCGGATAGCCAGCAACTTTATGGCAAATGGCAAAGCGTTCTGAGTTCAAACTTTAGTTTGTGTTTGCGAGCCGAGGCAAACTAAAGTTTGGACTCAGAACCTTGACACCGAACGGTGAAATTGTTATTTTTTATTTTCTCGAACGGACGTTCGACAAAATAACCAATCGCTATGATTAACTTTGCAACCAAGCCTGAACAATATAAACACTGGCAACTAACTACGGTTGGCCCCGTCGCAACGCTGGCGATGAACGTCAACGAGAGCGAAACGCTCAACGAAGGCTACAAATTAAAACTCAATTCTTACGATTTAGGCGTGGATATTGAACTCGCCGATGCCGTGCAACGTCTGCGCTTTGAGCACCCCGAAGTGCGTGTCGTGATTGTCACGAGTCTGTTGCCGCGCATCTTCTGCGCCGGCGCAAATATCTATATGCTGGGGACTTCCAGCCACGCCTTCAAGGTTAATTTCTGCAAATTCACCAACGAAACGCGCTGCTCCATCGAAGACGCGACGGCGCATTCCGGCCAGAAATACATCGCGGCTTTGAACGGCACAGCGTCCGGTGGCGGCTACGAACTGGCGATTGCCTGTGACGAAATTTATCTCGTTGACGACGGCAATTCAGCTATTTCGCTGCCGGAAGTGCCGCTCTTGGGCGTCTTGCCGGGCACGGGCGGCCTCACGCGCCTGGTGGACAAACGCAAGATTCGCCGTGACCGCGCCGACGTTTTTTCCACTCTCGCCGAAGGGTTACGCGGCAAACGCGCCAAAGAATGGGGCCTGATTGACGATTATTTCCCCAAGAGCAAATTCGACGAATCCATCAAGGCCCGCGTTGACGAAATCATTCAAGGCGGAAACGCGCACGAGAGTTCGCGTGTTGGAATCGCGCTAAATCCGCTCCAAGTCACAGCCACCGACGACGGGCGCGAATACCAATACGTCAGCGTCAAACTGCACCGCGAAAAGCGTTACGCCGATTTGACGCTACGCGGCCCGCAAGGAGCGCAACCGCAAACGGTGGAAGAGATTCACGCGGCGGGCGATTCGTATTGGCCTTTGCAAGCCTACCGCGAATTAGACAACGCGCTTTTGCATCTGCGCGTAAACGAACTGGGCATTGGGCTTGTCTGCGTTCGCACGGAAGGCGACGCCAACGCCATATTGGAAATTGACCGCGTGCTGGAAGAACTGCAAGACGACTGGCTGGTCAAGGAAATCCGCCTGTTTATGGCCCGCACGTTGCGGCGCATGGATTTGACCGCCAAGAGTTTCTTCGCGTTGATTGAGCCAGGCAGTTGTTTCGCCGGCAATTTGCTGGAACTGGCGTTGGCGTCTGACCGCGTGTATATGCTCAACAACCCTGACGAGATGAACGAACTCGCTACGAGTGGCATGAACGCCGGCCCATTGCCGATGAGCACCGGCTTAACCCGTTTGCAGACAAGATTTCTGGCAATACCGGAACAGATCGAAAAAGTTTTACAAGAAGCGCGTTTTGACACCGAAGCCGCCGAAGAAGCGGGCCTCGTGACGTTTGCGCCCGACGATTTGGACTGGGACGACGAAATCCGCGTGGCGATTGAGGAACGCACTTCGCTTTCGCCCGACGCGCTGACCGGCATGGAGGCCAACCTGCGTTTCGCCGGGCCGGAAACCTGCGACACCAAGATTTTCGGACGCCTGACCGCCTGGCAAAACTGGATTTTCCAACGCCCCAACGCCGTCGGGCCGACGGGCGCGTTGAGCAACTACGGGCAACCAACGCAAGCGCAGTTCGATTTCAACCGGACGTAAAAGCAGGGAACATGGATAATCAAGTCGTCAACCCGCATGACCACTTTTTCAAGCAAACGCTGGCGCGGCCCGAAATGGCGGCAGAGTTTTTCCAGCTTTACTTGCCGCCGCGTGTTGTCGCATTGTTTGATTTGCAGCGCGTCGAACGCGGCCCTGATTCGTTCATTGACAAAGAGTTACAGGAACACCTGTCGGACGCGCTGTTTCGCGTGGGGCTAAAAAATGGCGGCGAAGCGTTCATTTATGTTTTGCTGGAACACAAATCCGCGCCCGATGAGTGGGTCGCCTTACAGCTTTTGCGCTACCTGGTGCGTATCTGGGAGCAGACGCGCGAAGCCGCGCCGGACAAGAAACTGCCGCTCGTCTTTCCGGTGGTTTTTTATCACGGGCGGCGCAAGTGGAAAGTGGCGGAGAATTTTGCCGCACTCTTTGATTGGCGCGGGATGGCGGCAGAATTGTGTGAGTATGTGCCGGAATTTCGCTATCATTTGTTTGACCTGGCGCGTTATGATGACGAGGATTTGACCGGCCAGCCGGTTTT
>JAYVJN010000344.1:0-5566 GCA_043769325.1 Acidobacteriota bacterium | reverse complement strand
TATCAGTCCGTCGCCGGAATCGGCGCTGGGCGCGAGCATCATGTTGCCGCCCGTATATTTGCTGTTGTTGAAAATCAGCAACGCCGTAGCGGGCGGATTCTTTTCACTGAAACCGTCCATCGTGAAAGGCAGCACGCGCTTCCTGAAACGCGCCAGACACGAGACGACGGCCAAACCGTAGCCCGCTGCGCCCAGCTTCTTGAAACGCTCGTTCGCCAGCGTACACACATCGGCCACGAACCCCAGACTCAGGATATTGATGTAATAAAGCACGCCCGTCGTATGCGTCAGCTTGATGACATCGCACGGACGTTCGCGCCCCGCGAGGATGGCTTGCGTGGCGTATTCAACGCCGTCTTTCGTGAAGTCGCGCAAAAACGAATTGCCGGTGCCCAACGGCAAAAAGCCCAACACGGGCGGTTCGTCTTCGAGTGCTTCAGGGAATAAGCCGTTGACGATCTCGAACGAAGTGCCGTCGCCGCCTACGCCAATGAAGCGGCGATAGCCGGCGGCGTAAGCCTCGCGCGCGATTTCGGTCGCGTGTCCGGCGCGCTGGGTTTCGGCTACGTCAAAGGCGATGCCGGCTTGGCGCAAACGGTCGAGCGCGGGGCCTAACAGCGCCGCACATTTGCCAAATCCGGCAGCCGGGTTCACGATGGCGATGGTGTTAGAAATCATGGATTTATGCAGGTCGGTCATTCAAACCGTAGGCGATACTGGCATAACGAGACCACAGCGATCAATTATCACAAGCCGTTAGGGATTCAGGTGCAGGCTAAACAATCAATTCGAAATCCGGTCAATGACATTGTACTGGTAGTAAGCGCAGTGATTCCAAAACCGTTGGCAGTGTAAGCCGTGCCAGCGAAACCGTTGTCCAATTTGTGGTAAGAATCTAAGGAGAAACGCATGAAACGCATAGTGTGGGGAAGCGTCAGTCTGTTGTTATTGACTGTCATCTATCTGGTGGGAAACAGCCGCGCGGCGCGGCCCAAATTTCCTTCCACGTTCGAAGGGATGTCAGAGCAAGGCAAGGAGATGTATAAGCGGGAATCTTCTCGCTTTGAGGTTAGTCCGGCAGGTGCCTTGACGTTGATTCGCTCTGCGGATGGTAAACAAGAATACCAAGGGCTGGATGATGGGTATTCCGTTGCTTACGAAGCGGTCGATCCGAAAAGCGCCAATGCCAAACAGCGTGAAGAAAATGTTAAAATCTTTCACGCAAACGGCGAAAAGTTTCCTTCAGATTTATTCTATTGCAAAGAATGTGAGCGAAACATACACAATCAATCTGGATTAAAAGACCCGATAAATCAGGCGGTGGCTTCAGCAGCCACCCACGACGGTGTTCTGATGGTGCATAGCACGTTTCAGTACGACCCCAAAGAAAAAATACTGAAAGCCCGTCGGCAGATTAGCAACATCTCTGCGGACGAGGAAATGCAAGGGATACTGAAGAAAGAAGACCCGCAATATAAACGGTCAGATCAGGTCGTGAACATTCGATTGCACTCAACCTTTGTGCAATATAGCCCGCGCTTGAGGTCGCCAATCGTGACGCGGGTCGGGATCTATCCAACCGGCAAATCGGTACCCAAGAAATCTGCTGCGGTTGAGGGGAACCGTATGAGCCTGGGGCAATTTGCCGAAGGCTTTTTGCCCGTTTCCACTGCCGCGTTACGCTCTACCTGTGGATGGTGTCCAACGCAATGCGATGAATTATTTTCCCTCACCTCTACCGAGCGTCGAACTCTTTGCATTGATTGTCCGGGTGAAACGGCAAAGATTGAAGGTGTTCCGAACCCGCTTGATAAAACGTTAGTGCAGTACTTAAAAGGCGATTTAACGCAGAACGATCCGCCGTGTAATCACCCCATCTTGATTGACGATGCCAGCGGAAAGGGGAGCGAAGTTGGTGTTCAGTCAGGGGGGGCAGTCACTGTGTGTGTAAAGTGTCCTGTGGCTGAAGGGAAAGACTTTGCCTCGACAAAATCCGGGATGGGGCCGCTGATATTTGCCGGAGAAACTTGTACGTTTAAGGCAAGGATTGAACGTGATAGTAAGAAAATAGGTAGTTTACAGTCTTTGCCGGGTAGTGGGGGTCTCAACTCACTGGGCTTTATGTCACAGGGGGTATCTCAAAAGAAGAAGTCGAGGGATCGGGAAGCTTGGCTGCCGAAAGAGATTCTCAGGCCAAATGAGAGCATTGTACTAGAGACCTATTACAGTCTCAGGTTGTTTAAGTAAATTGGTTTTGAATATTAGGTAGAGTATAGGTCAAGGCATTGTCTTTATTCGAAAAGGCGGTGCCTTGACGTTTTACCTGACTTGTTTGTTTTGATCTGACATTGCCATTAGCAATGTGAGGGGAGATGCAAAAAAGAATAACACTGATACTGGTTTGGGTCGGCCTGTTATGTCAGCCGTCTATGGGTCAGGTGCCGCCGCCTGTGGACGCGGTGGCAGCACAATACCGGTCTTTATTACGAGCTTTAGCCGGACGGCAGTTCAGTACAGCTTTGTCGCTCGGAGAGCAGCTTCTGTCGCATGCTGATCGGTATCCGTTGATTTATGAGCGCATTGTGCAAGTAGGAAAGGCTTCGGGGTTGGAAGCTCCTGTACAGCAGATGTTTAATGCTCGGTTGAAAGGCGATGTACCGGACGCACGCGGTTATTATGGGTTAGGCCTGTTAGCTAAGGCGCGCGGCGACTCTCAAGCTGCGCTAGGGTATTTTCAGCAGAGTGTTAGAGAAATGCCTGATTTTGCTCCTGCACTTATGGCATTAGTGGATGCCTATCGCGCTATCGGTAAGAGTGCCGCCGCTGAAGTCTTTTTTCAACAAACCTTATCTTCGACCACACACTCCGCCTACAAACATTTTGCCCTTGGATATTTATTCGCGCGCGACCGCCAGCCTGTAAAAGCTCTAAGCGAGTTAGACGTGGCGACTGCTTTGATGCCCTTTTTGAAAGATGTTTGTTATGTGAAAGGCCTAGCCCTGCAATTAGGTGGGCAGTTGGCTAAGGCGTTAGCGATTTGCCAGGAGTGTTACTCCCGTTTAGAACCCACACTCAATGAGGATGAAAAGCAAGCCTTTGTCAATCTGATAGCGAGTGTATATTTGGATGATGGACGCCTAGTAGAGGCAGAACAATATTTTAGAGATGGGTTGCGATGGGCACAAGACTTGGGTGATGAAGGATACGAAGAAGCGAGTTTAGCTTATTTGGGCAGAGTGGCTGAATTGAGGAGTAGTTATGCCCAGGCATTGTTGTATTACCAAGAGGCTTACGCGAAAGCGAAAGTTAATACTAGCTTCAATAGCCGTATTAACCTGCCTCGTTATCCGGGTCGGATTGGCAGCATATATCTGGCATTGGGCGATTATGTGACTGCGCGGCATTACTTTGAACAAGGAGTAGCCTTGGCTAAGGCTGCTAGAAATGAACGATTAGAGGCAGCACAACTTGCTTATTTGGGCGACGCTTTAATCGCCGCCCAGCAACTGGAGGAAGCGCTCGTTTGCTATCAACGTGTAGTGGAACTAAATCGTAAAGTGCCAGATGCTTTCACTTCCAGCGCCTCTGCTGATTCTTTGTCTTTTCTATACCTGAAAAAAGGCGAGTACCAAAAAGCGCTTGAGTTGGTGGAAGAAGGGCTCAAGCAAGCGCGTGCGATTGCGTATTTCGACCGGGAGTTGATCTTGCTGAATCGGGCGGGAGAACTTTTGGGGCGGTTGGGTTGGGCGGAACGCGCGGCGGAGTCTTATCAGCAGGCTTTGCAACTGGCGACAGAAAAGAACAGTCCGCAGCAGGCCTGGACGGCTTGCGCAGGGCTGGCCGCGCTTTATCAGCGCACCGGACGAGCGGAGCAGGCGCGAGAGTTTTTTTTGCGCGCCTTGCAATTGATGGAAGCGACGCGCGCCCATCTGGGAGCGCCGGAAGACCGCATGGGTTTTTTGCAGGATAAGCTCTCGCTTTATCGAGACGCGGTGCGCGCGTTGCACACCTTGCACCTTCAGCTTCCCGCGAGCGGTTATGACCGCGAAGCCTTTCTGATTGCCGAGCAAGGCCGGGCGCGCGCTTTGTTGGATGAGCTGGCCGCCGCCCAGATCAATGAAACGACGGCCTGGGACGAGGCCGCGCGTGGCGACTACAAAAAACGCAATGCGCGCGTGGTCGAATTGCAATTGGGTTTGCTGAAAGAACAAGCGCGGACACGGCCTGACCCGGCTGCCATTCGCGGGTTGGAAGCGGAACTTGAGCGCGTGGCGTTGGAACAGTCGAACACGCAACGAGCCGCGCGCCAGCACTTGCGCGATTCGTTCACCGGGCTGGAGGCCAAGCCGATAGCGGCGCGTGATTTACAGGCAGGGCTCGACGCGCAAACCGCCTTTTTGCAATATCAGATGTTGAATGATGCGGTCTTGCTGTTTGTGTTTACGAAGGAACGCTTTGAGGTTTTCCTGCTGCCTGATCTGGCGGGTTTGCGGCAGCGGGTGGCTTCGGTGCGCGAGACGATCAGTACGCCCGGCGCAGGCAAGCTGGCGCTCTATCGTGTGCAGGCAGCGGCGCTTTATCGAGATTTAGTGGCTCCTGCCCGGGCTTTGCTCGCGGGTAAAAAAAATCTGGTGGTAGTGGCGGATGATGTTTTACAGCGATTGCCTTTCGAGGTTTTGTTGACGGCGGCGGCTCCCGCGACGGCGTTGGGCGAATTACCTTATTTGCTGCGCCAGTTCACGATCAGCTATGCGCCTTCAGCCAGCGTGTGGACTCTGTTGCAGCAGCGGCAGCCGACGACGCAAGCGCGCAAGGATTTAATGGCGCTGGGCGACCCTGATTACGGCAATGAACCGGCGAAGGAAAGCCAGGCTTTGGCGATTGCTACGCGCAGCGCCTGGGGCGGTGAGTCGCTGGGGAAGCTGGCACGATTGCCTTACAGCCGCCGCGAAGTTGAATCGGTGGCGCGGCTCTTTCCTGCCGCTCAAGTCACCATGTTGATGGGGAAAGACGCGAACGAAGCGAAGACGAAAAGTACGCTCTCATTGGCTGATTACCGGATGCTGCATTTCGCTGCGCATGGTTTGTTGAATGAAAGCAAGCCGCAATTTTCCGGCTTGGTGTTGGCACTCTCGCCGGAAAGCAAAGCCGGTACGCCGCCAGCGGATGATGCAACTAGAGAAGACGGTTTGTTGCAGGCTTACGAAATTTACAACCTCAAACTCAACGCCGACCTCGTAGTTCTTTCAGCCTGCGAAACGGGCTTGGGCAAGATGGTCAACGGCGAAGGCATGATCGGACTGACGCGCGCCTTTTTTTATGCGGGTACGCCGACGGTGGTCGCCAGTTTGTGGAAGGTGGCGGATGATTCGACAGCGACCTTGATGGAACACTTTTACCGAAATTTGCGCGATGGCAAAGTCAGCAAAGCCGAAGCCTTACGACAAGCTCAACTGGCGCTGGTTCGCGCAAATAAATCACCGTATTTCTGGGCGGCGTTTGTGTTGCAAGGGAAAGCCTGAGTGTGGGTACGCACGCGCCCTCGCGTGCCGCTCGGCAGGAAAGG
>JAYVJN010000343.1:0-12925 GCA_043769325.1 Acidobacteriota bacterium | reverse complement strand
TTGACAGTCGGGGCCGAAGCCTATCTCTATTGGGCCGTCAATCCTTTAAGCGCGTGGGTCGGTTTAGGCGTCATCGTGGGCTACGTTTTGCTTTACACGCCTTTGAAGACACGCACGCCGCTTTCCACCACTATCGGCGCGTTTCCCGGCGCGTTGCCGCCCGTTTTGGGCTGGGCCGCCGCGAGTGGCGAAATTGCGGTGGGCGCGTGGGTCATGTTCGCGTTGATGTTTTTCTGGCAATTCCCGCATTTTCTCGCCATCGCCTGGATGTACCAGGAAGACTACAAAAACGCGGGGATTCTGATGCTGCCGGTGGTCGAACCCGACGGGCGCGTAACGGCGCGTAACATCGTCAGTTACGCGGTTTTGCTGCTACCCGTCAGCCTTCTGCCCACATATTTACACCTGGCGGGTTGGCTCTATTTTGGCGGCGCGTTGCTCTTGGGCCTGTGGTTTCTACGCGCCAGCATCATCGCTGCGCGCGCCAAAACTATCCCTGCGGCTCGTAAATTGCTGCTCGCTTCCGTGCTGTATCTGCCGCTAGTATTGGGTTTATTGGTAATTAGCAATTGGCTGGGATGGTAGGCGTCCCGCCTGCAAATGAGCGCAAAGCGCGAAAACTGCTTTCGTTAGCACGCCGCGAAATAAAACCGCGCTGTGCTTCTTCAGTGCCATCTAAGGCAATTCGGTTACTCGCGTTCGCTCGTTTGCAGGCGGGGACGCCGGCGAACCCGGAGTTTTATGCGGCGCACACTAGCCTTACTCTTATGGCTTTTGACATTGGCGACAACGGCTCTATTCCTGAGCGGGCGTTGGTGGTGGCCGCGCCTCATATCTGCTCACGGCGTCGCCGTTGACCGACAGTTTGCCCTAACTTTTACGGTCATCGGCGTTGCTTTCATCGCCGTCCAACTCACTCTCGGATTCATTCTCTGGCGCGGTGACACGGGCCACACCGCAAGCGGAAATAAGCGGCTGGAAATATTTTGGACGGCGGCGACGGCTTTTATTTTCATTGCTTTAGCCATCACGGGCCAGCGCGTTTGGTCGGCCTATCGTTTCGCGCCCGTGCCGGCCAACGCTTTCCGCGTCGAAGTCTGGGGCCAACAGTATCAATGGAATTTTCACTACTCCGGCGCGGATAAGCAAATGGGCCGCGCGCGCCCTGAACTCATCAGCGATTCCGGCGGCAATCCCATCGGGCTTGACCGCGCCGGCGACTCTAATGCCAAAGACGACATTGTTGCGCCAACCCTGATTTTACCGCTCAACCGTATGACGGAATTGGTCTTACGCGCCCGCGACGTAACCCACAGCCTTTGGTTGCCCAATCTGCGTTTCAAACAAGACGCTGTGCCGGGCCTGCAAATCCGCGCTTACCTGACCGCCACCGCGCCCGGTCTCTACGATGTGGCTTGCGCCGAACTCTGCGGCCAACAACATTACAAAATGAACGCTAAACTGCTTGTCTTGCCAGACGAAGAGTTCAACGCCCTGATGCAACTCTCACCCGCACAGTGGCCCGCCAAACGCAATGAACTCTTGGCGAAATACCGCTAATTTTTTTCGGTTTAATTGCTTTTCCCCAAACTCGGCATCGGCGGCTTTTTCAATGCCACACAGACATTCTTGATTTGTGTGTAAAATTCCAGCCCATAATGCCCGCCGTCGCGCCCGAAACCGGATTGTTTGACGCCGCCAAACGGGGCGCGGATGTCGCGGTGCAGCGGCGTGTTGACCCAAACTGTGCCGGTTCTGAGCGCAAACGCGACGCGGTGGGCGCGTTCCAGATTGTTTGACCAGACATAACCCGCCAGACCAAATTGCGAATCATTGGCGAGACTAATCGCCTCGGCTTCGTCCTTAAACCGCATGAATGTCGCCACCGGGCCGAAGATTTCCTCGCGGCTCAGACAAGTTGCCGATAAGCCTTCGCCAAAGACCGTCGGTTGCAGATAATGGCCTTTGGCAAATCCTTCGGGCCGCCCGCCGCCGGCGTAAAGCGTTGCGCCTTCGCTTTTTCCGGCGGCGATGAATTCCGTCACGCGCTGCCAATGCTGCGCGGAGATGAGCGGCCCGACTTCCGTGTTTTCGTCCAAAGGGTCGCCCACGCGGATATTTTTCGCCCGCGCCACAAATTCGCTCACAAATTTATCGTAAATCGTTGCTTCGACGAGAATACGCGAACCGGCAAGGCATTGCTGCCCGTTATTGGAAAAGATGCCCAACAGCGTGCCGTCGAGGGCGCGTTGCCAATCGGCGTCGGCAAAGACGATGCTCGGCGATTTGCCGCCAAGCTCAAACGACAAGGTTTTCAGCGTATCCGCCGCCAAACGCATGACAATTTTGCCCGTGCCTGTGCCGCCGGTGAGCGCGATGGCGTCAACTTCGGGATGTTTGACCAACGCTTCTCCTGTCGGCTGCGGAAACCCTTGCACTACGTTCCACACACCTGGCGGCAAATCCGCTTCTGCCGCGATTTCCGCCAAACGCGAAGCCGTCAGCGGTGCTTGCTCCGAAGGTTTGACAACCACACAATTGCCGCACGCCAACGCCGCCGCAATGCGCATCGTCGAAAGGGCTAACGGCGCGTTCCAGGGCGACAAAACACCAATCACCCCGACGGGTTCGCGCACAATCATATTCAAATGCGTGTCGTCCGACGCGATGAGTTCCCCTGTCGCATTTTCTATAAAATCGGCAAAGTAACGAAAATTACTCACGGCGCGCGGGATGTGCCGCCCTTTGGTCTGCGAGAGCGGAACGCCGGTGTCCAACGTCTCCAACCGCGCTAGTTCGTCCGCGTGTTGCTCAATCAAATCTCCTATTTGCAGCAACTTACGTTTGCGCTCTGCCAACTTCTCCCGCGACCAATCACCCCTTTCAAACGCCCGCCGCGCAGCCCGCGCAGCCGCGTCAACATCCCTCTCCGACGCCAACGCGACTTGGCCCAATAGTTCTTCTGTTGCCGGGTTGTAGGTGGCAAACGTCTCGCCGGTTGACGAAGGGCAAAGCTGCCCGTCAATCCAAAGTTTTGCCTGATAATGAGTTAAGTTAGTATTTTGTTGCATGAAATTAGTTGTTAAAGTAAACTCGCCGGCAAGAGGTAAGCCCATGATTGTTACAGATGACGCGCCACCAAAAGTTACCTTTCAAACGCTTGAACAACGTCAGGCGTTTATGCGCCTACCTTTGGAAAAACGCCGCCGCATTATGACTGAACAGGCCGAATTGCTGGCAGCATCTTATAATGAAGACGCTGCCAGGGCGGAACGCGAAATATGGCAAGGAGGCGACATCCTTGAGTTCTCTCACACCTAAGCGCGGCGAAGTTTGGCTCGTCAATTTTGACCCCACCATCGGAACGGAAATTAGAAAGACTCGCCCTGCGATTGTCATTAGCTCGGATGCCGTTGGGCGATTGCCCATCAAATTGGTTGCGCCTGTCACCGATTGGAAAGACCACTATGTTGCAAATGTCTGGCACGTTCGCCTAATTCCAAATGGCACAAACGGCCTGACCAAGCTTTCGGCGGTTGACGCTTTGCAATTGCGTGGTCTCGACGAATGACGCTTTATTCACAAATTGGGCCGTGTTTCTACAGAAACATTGGAAGAAATCACCTTAGCGGTTGGCGCAGTCATCGAATACCCTTAGTCTTTAAACCTCATGCAACGATTTGATGCGAGGAATTAAAATCATTACCAATCCCGCCGAGAGCAGGTGCATGACCGAAGCTGCCGCGAAAATCGTGCCGTAACTGCCGCTTTGCGCCCATTTCCCGACCAAAATCGTAAAGAGCATTCCACCCAGACTGCCCGCCGCGCCGGACAAGCCCCAGACCGCCGCCACGTTTTCGGAACGCGCTAAATCTGCCGGAACCGCAAACAATGAAGATGATTTGAACTGTATGGCAAACATCCCCACGCCGACCAACAGCAACGCCGTGTAAGGCGATTGCGCCTTTGTTATCAACAAAATAGCCGGCACAAGTGACGCGCCAAGCCACATCACCAGCTTGCGCGAGGCGTCCACCGACCAGCCGCGTTTTATCAAACGGCTACCCGTCCAACCGCCGGAAAGACTCCCGATGTCTGCCGCCAGAAACGGAAACCACGCCGCCGCGCCGATTTGCGCGAGACTCATGCCGCGCGCGTCGCTCAGATAGGTTGGCAGCCAAAAAACGAAGAAGTAAAACGCGCCGTCGCAGACGAAACGCGCCAGCATTATGCCCCAGATTTCTTTGTAGCGAAAGAAATGTAGCCAGGGCGTTTTCTCGTGAGTGCCCGCGCGATTTTCGGCAAGAACTTGCGCTATCGTTGCGCGTTCGGCATCCGACAGGCGCGGGTGTTCGTGGGGCAAAAAGTAGAGCAAACGCCACGCTATCAACCAGATAAACCCCAGCGAACCAGTCGCCACAAAAGCCCAACGCCAACCCGCCGCCGCAATTAAACCCGCGACCAAAGGCGGCGCGATGATGGCCCCAAGCCCTGTGCCGGCGTTGATAAAACCCGTCGCGGTTGAGCGTTCCGACTTGGGAAACCATTCGGCGATGGCCTTGAACGAGGCCGGATAGCCCGCCGCTTCGCCGATACCCAGCATCGCCCGAAAGAACGAGAACGAACCCACGCCGCGCCCCAAACCCGTCAACATATTCGCCAAAGACCACCACACAATGGCGATAGTAAACCCGCGCTTCGTGCCGATGCGGTCAATGAAGCGGCCCGTCACGATTTGCATCACCGCGTAGGCCAGCAAAAAGCGGTTGACGATGCTCGCGTAATCCGTCTTGCTCAGGCCCAACTCCTTGCTGATAGTCGGGATAGCAACGGAAATCGTCTGCCGGTCAAGGTAATTTATCGCCGCCGCAAAAAACAGCAGCGCGACAATCACCCAACGAAACGATGGTAAATTGGATTGGCTCATAATCCGAAGCATTTCAGCAGCTATACAAGTTCGCAAACCTTGTGTTTTCTGCGGCTGTGCCGCCCGATGTGCGGAATGGCTATGCCTTTCCGGGCCGCCACCACTCAACTTTTGCGGCTATGCCGCCGCGTCAGGGGCATAGCCCCAGAAGAAAATTAAAGAGTTACTCTCACGGCGAGGCAGAGCCGTCGCCCCACATCAGGCGGCACAGCCGCACGCTCCGCGTTATACCCAGTTTGTTAGATACTGATGATTGGAGTACCTATCGGCACACGATTTACCGGCGGCCTTTCCTTTGTTTTCCAAGTCGCGTTGAGGCCCATTTTCGCGGTCTGCCCGACGCCCGGCGTCAACGAAGGGTCGAGCATTGTGCCGGGTAAGTCTTGCAGAATCAGCGCGTCGCGGTTCATTTGGGTGCGCGTGGCGATGGCCCAGAGGACTTGGGCGTCGTCGAAGATGTCTATATCTTCATTAACCAGCACGGCCATCTTTACGCGGCGATACTGCAACACGGCGCGGAGAATCTCGTCGGCTTCCTGGGGCGAGACTTCGCGGCATTGCAGATAGGCGTGAAATCTGCGCCCCGAAAGCGGGACATGGACGTTCAGCACAGCGTCCGAGACGGCGCGGGCCAGGCCGTAGAGCCGCGCTTCAATCATCATGTTGTCGGGCACCAGCGCATCCGGTAGGCCCGAACCGTAGTCGTGATAAATCGCGTCGCGCCTGTGAGTTACGCAATGCAACTCAAACACGGGGCTGACGGTTGCCGCGCCCTGATAGCCGGTGTATTCGCCAAACGGCCCTTCGGGTTCGAGTCGGTGCGGCGGGACGTAGCCTTCCAACACAATTTCCGCCTCTGCCGGCACTTTTATCGCCTCGCCGAAAAGTTCTGTGCCCACTAATCTTACCGCCGCGCCCGCCAACGCGCCCGCCGCGCCCCAATGCGATTCGGGGTAACTCAAACTCGCCTGAGCTCCAACGCTGACCGCCGGATGATGCCCAAGCCAAAACGCTACGGGGGCCGGTAGCCCACGTTCCCAAAACTTCATGATGTTGGCGCGGTTGTGCGATGCCAGATAAGGGAAATAGCCAAACAACTGCGGCGATTTCACCCACACGCGCTGAATCGCGGTGTTATCCACACCCGTTTCCGGGTCGTAAGTCGTGGCGTGGGCGGCGGTTAAGTAAGGCCCCGCGTCGCCTTCGTGCTGCGTGAAAACGGGGAACTGCGCCAGTGTCGCGTCTTTACCCTGCAAGATAATCTCTTTGCATGGAGCAGTTTCACGGTTTACGACAATCGGCTCAATGCGTTTGGCGAGACGTTCGCCCAATTCAAACGCGGCGGCGCGATGGCTGGACAAGCCAAACGCCCGCGCCATCACTTCGCGGCTTGCGGTCAGATTGGTAACAGCAGCGTGCGGGTAAATCTGAGATTGGAGAGCGGAAATTTCAGACGGCTTTTCGACGTAAACAACCGAAAAACGCCCCTGCCGCCACAGTTCATACTGCAACGCCGTAACCTCGTAACACACGCTGATTGGCTCGGTTACGCGCAGAATATCAGCGGTGTTATCGTCCAAGAATGTGCGCAAATCAAGCATTGTCACGACTGGAGCGCGGACAGCCTTGTCCGCATGAGCGCAAAGCGCGAAAAATGGTTGCTATGGAGACTGTTTTTGCAATTTAAGCGGCCCTTAGCTGACGACGGTTACTCGCCTGTCGGCTCGTTGCGGACAAGGCTGTCCGCGCTCCAGTCATTAGCGCATAATCAAACCGCCGCTTAAACTCAAGGTGACGCCGGTTATGTGTTTTGCGGCGTCAGAGGCGAGGAAAAACACGGCGTTTGCCACGTCGTCCGTCGTAGCCAGTTCGCCCAAAGGTATGCTGGCGCGTAAGTTGGCGCGGCCCTCTTCGCCCAAACGGTCAAGCATCGGCGTATCCACCGGGCCAGGCGCGACGCAGTTGACGCGCACCCCGTCCGACGCCAAATCGCGGGCCAGGTTTTTGGTCAGCGCGATAATCCCCGCTTTAGCAACCGCATAGGCCGGGCCGCTTAGGTGCGAACCGCCTGTCAAACCGTTAGTCGAGGACATATTGACCATCGCGCCGCATGATTCACGCAGCAGTGGAATCGCGTGTTTGGCAAAGAGAAAAACGCTTGTCAGATTGGTTGCCAGCAGCGCATTCCAGTCCTCCAGTGCTACCTCTTCCACGCGCCCACAGCCCACCCGCCCCGCGTTATTGACCAAAACATCCAGCCGCCCCCATCGCTCGCTCACATCGCGCAACGCCGCGCTGACCTGCCCCTCGTCCGTCGCATCCACCTGTAAAGTCAATACTTGCGGCCCGGCCAAATCATGCACCTCGGCCCGCACGTCCAACGCCGCCACAAACGCGCCCGCCTCAACTGCGCGTTGCGCCAACGCCCGCCCGATGCCGCCCGCCGCGCCGGTAATGAGAATGACTTTGTCGTTTAGGTTTATCACACGTTCCTAAGCCAACGGCGGTTGTGGTGTAGAAGCTTTGATGGTCTCTAAAAGTTCTTGCGTGCCATCGCCGAAAGCGCGGCGGCGGGCCTCATATTCGCGCCGTAATTTCCAGGTCTCCTTGTTGGTTTTAGACCGTCTCAAGTCCTGTTCCAGGGAGCGGAAACCCAACGCCAACAACTTAGGCCATTGCGGGATGAGTTCGCCGCGCTCCCACCGCGCGATGGTGTTGCCGGCCATGCCAAAGGCTTGGCCTAGTTGTGTTTGTGACAAGCCCAGTTTTTGCCTGTAAGCTCTGATTTGTTCGCCGTTCATCTTGATTTTGTCCTCTCTTTGCATTATTCTCTTGAAAGGTGAGGCGAGGGCGTAAGCCCCCACCTCACGGTTAGTAGGATTAACCCTTGCCATGTTGGTTTAGAACATTGGCAAGAGCATTTTCAACCGCAACGAGGCGCTCATGCAGCAAATACATTGCTTGTGTGAGCGTCTCAATGTCTTTTTGGTGTACATTATAAGCACTCCAAAGAGCATTGATGCGGTCAGCCTTTGTCATTTTCTGAGTGATTGCCTCAGATTCCGACTCGGACATTCCTTTCACCCTCCTTTCAAGGAACTAGGACAGCCGAAGCCGCCCGGTGATTACACCATACTATAAGTATGTGTTTTTGTCACTAAGAACTAAGAACTATGGCCTTTAGCGGTAGGGTCAGGTAACTGCGTTATTCGTTCTGACAAACGCCTCATACATCCCCGACAAAAACGCCCAACGCATTTGTCCCGAAGCGCGGACGGCGGCGATGGCTTTGTCTTGCAGGGCGGGCGTGGTGGCGTAACGCTCGCAGATTTCGAGGCCGATGTGATTGTGTTCCACGTCGCCGACAATGTGGACGTGGAAAAATTGCAGGTCGTGGTCGCTAAAGCCCATCTTCGCCAGAGTTTCCACATACATCGGATAGAGCGTGGGCAGTTGGCCTTCGAGTCCGACCATAATGCCGGCGGCGGCTTCGGCGGGCGCGCGAAAGGCGGCCAATTCCCAAACCCACGAACGCATGGCGCGGGTGGTGGGCAGAATCTCGCTATAAACTTCCGCGCTCTGCAAATCTTCCGTCGTCACACCGCAGGCATTGGCGAAACGCACCAGCAAATCGGGGTGGCGGCCCTTGGGGTCTTCTTCGCCGAGCAGGTTTTCCAGCAAAAACTGCCGCGCCGCCAAATCGTCAAGACGGGCGAAAAGATGGGCAAACTGTTGCGGTATCAGGTCAATGTAATAGTGATGCTGCACGGCCCAGCGGCCCAGTTGTTCGCGCGACAGACGCCCTTCGGCCCAAGCTTGCGAAAAAGGGTGCATCCCGCCATGCGTAGGTTTACGCGCGGCTTCCAGACGCTGCTGAAATTCAGTTGCCATAACTCCGATGTTCAAAGAAAAGGTTATAGATTTGCTACCTTTCTTACTCTAATACCTGCCTGAGTTTTGGACAATGTGTGAGCTGGTTTTTGCCTGGTAAAAACGAAAAAAGCCGGGGCCTGGGTTTCGTGAGAAACCCAGGCCCCTGGCTTTCAGCGGCAATGTAGCATTAGCTCAACCCATAGCGGCGGCGGCGATTTCGCGCCAGCGGGCGAAGAGTTGTCGGCGGCGTTCGAGCGTGGCTTCGGCGTCGGGAATACGCAGCACCAGTGTTTCCAGATGTTTGAGATAGTTTGGTTCATTGAAGATGACCCGCACTTCGGCCAAATAGGGCGAAATTAGCGAAAAGACCGCCAGGTGTTCCGTGTTGGCTTCGACGAATAGTTTTTCGTCCAGACCGCCGTTATTGACGAACGAAGCGGCCATGTCCCAATAAGATGTGACCATGCGAAATTTTTCGCTGGCCGCAAAACCGCCCAACATAATGTGGACAATATCCTGCGCGTTTTGGGGCGCGAATTCGTTGAGATACCAGGCCCGCGCTGCGCGCATTTTTTCGTCGCGCCGCAGTTCATAGAGTTTTGCTATGGCAATTACGTCAGTGGCTTTTGTTTCCATTTATTGATGATTCCTTTTCCTTTATTCGACGTTGAACGACCAGGGGCCAGGCGTCAATTCCCAACCGGCAATGGCTGATGGTCGTGTGTTTAGACGTTGGCGACAGAGTTTCAAGTTGTTGGCGACAACCGGCAAACTCTTCGCAGTCAGTTTGTTAGCGGCGAGAAATTCCTGTTCTGCCGCGTTGAAAAAGCCTTCACGCGCGAGGATAACACCAAGATTATTATGGGTCGCCGGTTTATGGCTGCCAGCAAATTTCAAGGCTTGGCGTAAGTTATTTTCCGCTTCTTTGAAATCGCCGGCTTGGGCCAACAGCGTGCCGTATTCCAGCAGCGCGTCCGGGTCGCGCCCCTGTGACCAATCAACCGCGCTGCCAAAAGCGAGCAGAGCTTCTGGTAATTTACCTTGTTGGGAATACGCCAACCCCAACCCGTAAGCGGCGGCAAAGTAGTTTGGCGCAAATTTCAGCGCGGCCTGATAAGCGGTTACGGCTTCGGGGAGTTGGGCCAGTTGAAAGTGGCAAACGCCCAGGTTGTAATGTGCGCGGGCCGTGTGTTCGCCGGGCCAGTTTAGCGTGCGGCGGTATTCCCTAAGGGCTTGTTGGTAATCGCCCTGCGTATAGGCAGTTTTACCACGGGCGAAAGAATCTTCGACTTCGCCGGCTTGGGCGTGCGTCGCAAAACCCAAGACCAGCAACAACATAATCATTTTTCTCAAGACATTCATTCCTTAACCTCCTGTCGCAATGTTTAGCGACGGGAGGAGTTTAAGGTTTGTGGGCGGGGCCTGTCTTTCGGCCCCTTGCTCAAATTGTCCTGATATTGCTGTTATGCTCGGGCGGTGCTGTGTGTGTTGCGCCAGTCTTTGGGCGTGGCCCCGACAAAGCGGTGAAACACGGAAGTAAAATGGCTCTGGTTTTTGAAGCCAACCTGTGCGCCGACTTCGACCAAACTCATCCTTTCGTTGGTCAGCAAGCGTTTGGCCTGTTCGATGCGGGTTTGCGTGAGGTAGCGTTGCGGTGTTTCGCCGGTGGTGCGCTTAAAAGCGCGGGCGAAGTGAAACGCGCTGAGTCCGGCGACGGCGGCTAATTGCGCCAAGCCAACAGTTTCGTCCAGATTTTCCCGGATAAACTCTTTTACCCGCCGCAATTTGAAAGCCGGCAAACCGCCGTTGAAAGCTGGGGCCGGGCCATTGCTCACCGAGTAATGTTTGAGCAGGTGCATGACCAGCATCTGGTTGAGTGATTCCGCGTAGAGATTGCCTTGTGGCACTTTGGCTTTGGCCTCTTGGTAAAGCGCGAGACCGATTTGTTGCAGCAGCGGGTCGGAGAAGTTGGGCCGTTCAATGATTTCTACATTACCCGGCCAGGCATTGGCTTGTCCTATTTCTTGCACATAAACGGGATTTACCATCAGCGAAACAGCAGTGGTTTCCTCATGGATTTCAGCCCCGACAAATTGCCCGCTGGGCACTAAACAAAGCGGATTATCGGTAGTGCTGATAAACCGGCGTCCCGTTGCGGTTTGCCGTATAGTGGTCATCCGGCCAGTCATTCCTATATTGAGTTGATGCGCCTGGTAATTCTGTTCGGGAATCAGGCCCGCGCGCCCACGCCATTGATGTAAACCAACACCGGGCCAATGAGAATGTGTTTCAATCTGTATCACATCGCCGTACATCATTTTGCTATTAGTCTCCATGATTCCCCCTCAGCTCATTATCACGCAAATTATAGCGATGTGGAAACCCCAGGTCTTTCATTGCTTTGCTCATTTTGTTCTAATCTTGCTCAAAAAACTGCCGGGCGGGGAAACGCTACGCGAAATGCCCCTTCTGCGCTAACTCCCTTAATTGTTGCGCTAAAGCCGCCGGTGTGTTGACGGGTTGCCGGCAAGTGAAATTTTCGCAAACGTAAGCCGTCGCGCGGCCCGCGAGTTGTGGGCGGTTTTGTAATAAGGGCACAAGCGCGACGGCGTTTTCTGCGTCGGGCGCGGCTTGGGCTATTACTTTGTGCGGCAGATAGTTACGCCAAATTTCACGTTGCATGGCGGATGTGTCTGCGGCGTTGGCCTGACCGATGAGGGCGATTTCTTGCGGCGTGGCGAGGTATGTGTCCAGAGCGCAGAGTGTGCGTCCGAAGCCGTTGGGCATCCGCGCCAGATTGTTGCGTTGCAGACGCAGAAGCGTTACGGCGCGTCTTTGGTAATCGTCGCGTTGCAGTAAAATAGCCAGCTTTTGTAACACCTCAGCCGCAACGGAATTGCCCGACGGCGTGGCGTTATCGTAAAACTCTTTGGGGCGCGTGATAAGCGTCTCGTGGCTGCGGCCCGTAAAGAAAAAGCCGCCGCCCGCATCGTCCCAAAATTCCTCTATCATCTTGTCAGTCAAGGCTTGCGCGGCTTCCAGCCAACGCAGTTCGCCGGTGGTTTCATAGAGCGCGACGAGGCCGTCAGCGTAAAACGCATAATCTTCCTGATAGGCGTTGAGTTTGGCTTGCCCATCCTTGTAAGTGTGAAGCAGCAAACCGTTTAACCCAATCATTGAGCGCAACGTAAACTCCGCGTTGTTTTGCGCGGCCCGTAAGTAATCAGCGCGTTCGAGGATGGCGGCGGCTTCGGCAAAAGCGGCCAGCATCAACCCATTCCAAGAGGTCAAAACCTTTTCATCCCGCGCCGGTTTGACGCGCAATTCCCGCGCCGCGAACAACTCGCGCCAGGCATTTTCCAGAGCCGAGTTGAGCCGTTCCAGCGTCACGCCTTGCACTGCCGCGACTTCTGGCGCAGCGCGTGTAACATTAAGTATATTAACGCCTTCCCAGTTCCCTGCCGCCGTCACGTTGTAATAAGCGGAAACAAGCGCAGCGTCTTCTGCGCCAAGAATTTCCACAATTTCTGCCGATGTCCAGACGAAAAATTTCCCTTCGTGGCCTTCGGAATCGGCGTCTTGCGCGGAGTAAAAGCCGCCCGCCTCGCCGGTCATTTCCCGCAGCACATAATCAAGCGTTTCCGCAGCGATGTGACGAAAGAATTCGTCGCCGGTTTGCTGAAAAACGCGCAAATAAAGCCGCGCCAGCAAAGCATTGTCGTACAACATCTTCTCGAAATGCGGCACAAGCCATTCGGCGTCAGTGGAATAGCGGTGAAAGCCGCCGCCGAGTTGGTCATACATCCCGCCGTTCGCCATCTTCGCGCAGGTATGCGTGACCATTTCCAGGGCCTCTTTGTCGCCGGTGCGGTAATGTTGACGCAGCAAAAATTCCAGCGACATCGCCGGCGGAAACTTGGGCGCGCGCCCGAAACCGCCCTCGCGTTGGTCGTATTGGCGTTCTAAATTCTGAAACGCCAAGTCCAATAAATCGCGCGTGAGCGGTTCAAACGACTCTTCGGCGCGGTTCAATTTGCCCAATTCCTGTAACACCGACGCGCCCGTCTCCGCCACATCCTCACGCTTTTCGGCCCAAGCCTGCGCCACGCCCTGCAAGACACGCGG
>JAYVJN010000342.1:0-13988 GCA_043769325.1 Acidobacteriota bacterium | reverse complement strand
ACGAAGTTTTAGCCAAATTCGCCGCCATCCGCGCCGCGCAACCGGCCTTGCACATCATCGTCACGGGCCGCGACGCCCCGCCCGCGCTCATCGAAGCCGCTGACCTCGTAACCGAAATGGGCGAAACCAAACATCCTTTCTACGCCGGTATCTTCGCGCAACAAGGCATCGAATTTTAAGGATAACGCCTCCTCCGGCCTTTATCCTTTATCCTTTATCCTTTATCCTTGCGCCCATGTCTTGGTTTCGCCGTAATAAACAGAACATCGAACTCGTGCCGCACGAAGAGCGCACGGTTAAGACGGAAGGCATTTTCGTCAAGTGCGAGGAGTGCGACGCCGCGCTCTATGTGCGCGATTTGGAAGAATCGCAGCACGTCTGCACGGCGTGCGGCTATCACTTTCGTTTAGGCGCGCGCCAACGCCTGGCGATGTTGTTTGACGACGGGCTTTACGAGGAAACTGACGCCGAGGTCATATCTATTGACCCGCTTGGCTTTACCGACAGTAAACCTTACGCTAAACGCCTGGAAGAGGCCCGCCGCGCCTCGGCTTTGCCCGAAGCTATCATCAACGCGCGCGGCAAAGTGGGCGGGCATTTGGTCTTTGCCGGCGCGATGGATATGTCGTTTATCGGCGGTTCGATGGGTTCGGCGGTAGGCGAAAAAATCACGCGCATAGTGGAACACGCGCTGGAAAAACGCGGGGCCGTCATCATCTTTTCCGCTTCGGGCGGGGCGCGTATGCAGGAAGGCACGCTCTCGTTGATGCAGATGGCGAAAATCGCGGCGGCCCTGGCGCGTCTGGACGACGCCGGACTGCCCTACATTTCGGTTCTTACTAACCCTACGACGGGCGGCGTAACCGCGAGTTTCGCAATGCTTGGCGACCTCAATATCGGCGAACCCAAAGCCCTGATTGGCTTTGCCGGCCCCCGCGTCATCGAACAGACCATCCGCCAAAAACTGCCGAAAGGCTTTCAGCGCTCCGAATTTCTGCTCGAACACGGGATGCTCGACGCCGTCGTTGACCGCCGCGAACTGCGCGAGTTCGTCATCAAATTCCTCAATTTTGCGATGCAATAAGGCGGAAACGCGCACGGAAGTCTCGCGTGTCTTGTTTCTTCAACTGCATATTTGGTTCCCTCAGCGCACGCTTACTAACGTGCGCGTTTCCGCCTATCCAAAACTTCAGGAACAAGGCACGCTTACTAACGTGCGCGTTTTTGCCTATCCAACGCCTATCCTAACCTGCCTATCCCAACGCCTCTCCAACTAAATAAAGCGAACCTGTAACTAAAATCAAACCGTCGGGCGGCGTGATTTCGTGGGCCAGGCGAATGGCGTCTTTGACCGACGGCGCAAGGGCGACGTTTTCGCGGAGTTCGTTTGGCACGGCTTCGGCGAGCATGGCGGGCGTGGCCGAGCGCGGTTGGTCGGGTTGCGTGAGGATGATTTTTGCGGCTAGAGGAAACAACAAGGGCGCGATTTTGTCCATCTTTTTGTCGCGCATGGAGCCGAAAACGAGCGTGATGGGTTGCGGCACAAATTCCTGTAAATAATCGCGGAGGGCTTGCGCCCCTTGTTCATTGTGCGCGCCGTCATAGAGCGTGGGCGGCGCGCCTTCGCGCAGGTCGAGCCGTCCGGCGTGGCGCGCCTGTGCCAAACCTTCGAGGATGGCGGCGCGGGGAATGTCTAAGCCTTGTTCGCGCAAGGTTTCCGCGAGATAAACGGCGGTCAGCGCGTTGACGATTTGATGCCGTCCGCGCAAGGCCAGGGTGACGTTTTCGTAACGGTCTTGCGGCGTCGTGAAGTTTACGCGCAGACGCCCGTGCAGAGTGTGGCCCGTGACCTCCGCGTTTTCTTTGACCAACAACGGCGCGACGCCGCATTCGTCGCAACGGGCCAGGATAACCCGCATTGCTTCAATTGGTTGCGGCGCAATGACGGCCCGCGCGCCGGGCCGGATGATGGCGGCTTTTTCAGCGGCGATGGCGGCGAAAGTGTCGCCGAGAAACTTAGTGTGGTCGTAATGAACGGGCGTGATGG
The DNA here is from genome assembly GCA_043769325.1 of Acidobacteriota bacterium. GTDB lineage: Bacteria > Acidobacteriota > Blastocatellia > Pyrinomonadales > Pyrinomonadaceae > JAYVJN01. The sequence continues at coordinate 11,941 of JAYVJN010000342.1, read as the reverse complement.
CGACGGTGTCCGCGCCCGCCGCCGTCGTCGCGTCGAGCCGCCCGCCCAGGCCCGTTTCCAGTATGCCGACTTCGCAATGCGCCTCACGAAAGGCCACTAAAGCCAATGCTGTCAAGTGTTCAAAGAAAGTAGGCTGTATGCCCTGTCCGCGCAATTTTTCCGCCGCCGCGTAAACCTGCCCCACGACCCGCGCAAAATCTGTGCGGCTGATGTCGTCGCCGTCAAGCCGTATGCGTTCCGTCACTTCCACCAGATGCGGCGAAGTGTTCAGCCCGATGCTTACGCCGGCCACGCGCAAAATACTTTCCAGAAACGCGCAAGTTGAGCCTTTGCCATTAGTTCCCGCCACTTGTACTTTGCGAAAAGCATCCTGCGGGCGGCCCAATGCGTCCAACAACTTTTCCGTGTTGGCGAGTCCCAGCTTCATGACGACGGTTTCATGGCCGAGTCCGTAAAGATAGGCGAGGGCCTGGTCAAAATTCATGGCGGTTGTCAGTAGTTCTTACGAAACATTGAAACGCGCAGTTAGCACAACGCGGAGCGTGTTATTGTCCACTGTCAACTATCCCTTGTCCACTATTTTTCGATAATCAGTGGATAAGGGACAGTTGACAAGGCACAGTTGACCTGGTTCCGACGCGGCGCGTCACCCGTCACAATCTTGGTTGCAAATGGGGCAGCCCGCTTCAATTTCAACTCTTAACTCGCATTCTTTGTTCGTTGTTATGTCGTAACGCGCAGCCGGCCAGCCAGAACTTTGGCCGCCGTTGCGCCCGCGCCGGTTGCGCCGGCGATGGTCAGGGCCAGCGGGTTGGCTAAATCGCCGATGGCAAAGACGTTGGCGACATTGGTTTCCTGTTCGGCGTTGACCAAGACGTAACCTTGCGCGTCGGTTTTTAGTTGGGCGCGAAAGAGTTCGGAATTAGGCGCAACCCCAATGCGAATCAATACGCCGGCGGCTTCGCGCTTGAATGTTTCCGCGCCGTGTCGCAGTTTTACGCCTTCGACACACGACGCGCCGATGATATGCGTGACGGCGGTTTCAAGCAAGAGTTCAATACACGGATGGCACTCAACTTGTGCCACGAATTCGTCACGCGCCCGTAGGCGCGGCCCTCGATGCGCCAGTGTGACAAACGCGCCGGCCTGGGCCAGCAAGAGAGCGTTTTCCACCGCCGCATCGCCGCCACCGATAACACAGACGCGCTGGCCGGCGTATTGTTCGCGGTCACGCGCGCCGGAAACCAGCACGCCGCGCCCGGCCAACTCTTTTTCGCCGGGAATCCCCAAAGTTCGCCGCCGCACGCCGGTTGCCAGAATTAAGGTGCTGGCTTGTAACTCCGTGCTGTCGGCTAATTTGACGCGCTTGGCTGTCAAGTCAACTGCGCTAACCTCAGCGTTGGCTATCATTTCAATTTGCGACTCCGCAAAGTGCGCGGCAAAGTGCTGGTAAAGTTCGCGCCCGTTAGCAGCGCGTAGCCCCAAATAATTGTGAATCGGGCTATACGTCCAGAGCAGTTGCCCGCCGCCCGTCGCTTCGCGTTCAAGCAGAAGCGTGTGCAAGCCTAATTCACTGCACCACCACGCGGCGGACATTCCTGCCGGCCCCGCGCCGATGATAATTACGTCGTAAGAATTACTCATGCGTTTTAGTGGCGACGATTTCCGCCGTGCTGCGGTGGTGTCCGTCTTCGCGGTTTGCGCTTTCTTGGTAATGCGTAATGCGCCAATCGTGAAAGAGTTCGCGCAATTCGCCAGGCGCGAGCAAAAAAGCCGGATTCATCCGTTTGGCGTCGGGCGCGGCGTCAGTTGTATGAATCGCGGCGATGAATGCGCCGCCCGTTTTCAAGGCGGCGCGAAGATGCGGAAACAGGTCGCGCTGCAAATAGTAAAAGACGCAAATCAGGTCGTAAGTATTTGGTTCTAGGACAAATTCGCCGCGCTCTAAATCGGCCACGCGCCAATCAACCTGCGCGTTACGCGCCCGCGCCAGTTCGATGCCGGCCTCAGAAGCATCCACACCCGTCACTTGCCAACCGCCCCGCGCCAGCCAAGCGGCGTGCCGCCCCGCGCCGCACGCCACGTCCAAAGCGCGGCCCGGCGTTAATTCAGCCGCCGCTTGCAACAATAAGGGCGCGGGTTCGTAATTAACATATTCGCCGCGCCGGTAGCGTTCGTTCCAGTCAGGCATAAGTTGGCAAGTCTAACGCATGAAGGGCGAAAGCCGGAAACGCCGCCTTGTGCGCTTGGGCGCGGCAAGGTAAAATCAGCTTCAACACAAATTCTTGAGGAGACCAACCAATGTTAGAAATTACCGCCACCGAATTAAAACAACGCCTCGACGCCGGCGACGACCTGCAAGTTGTGGACGTGCGCGAAGCCGATGAGTACGCCTTTGCGCGTTTGCCAGACACGCTACACATTCCGCTCGGCCAGGTCGTCAACCGGATGGGCGAAATTGACGCCGGACGCGAAACCATTGTGCATTGCAAGGGCGGCGTCCGTAGCGCAAAGGCCATCGAAGCTTTGACCCGCGCCGGTTTTACGGGCCAACTCGTCAATCTCAAAGGCGGCATCATGGCCTGGTCAAATGAAGTTGACCCTAGCGTACCCAAGTACTGAGCGGGAGAAACGGAGAGCGGGAGAACGGGAGATTTGCCCTGGCGGGTGCCGGTTTTTGTCTCCTCGTCTCCTTTTCTCCTCATCTCCCCTTCTTTTATGTTAGACTGTTTTTCAAGAGGAAACCTTTATGTCAGTTATCGTGTACACCAAGCCTGGCTGCCCTTACTGCCAGAAAGCCCGCGATTATTACAACGAAAACAACATCACTTTTACCGAATACGACGCGCAGAATGATTTGGCGCGGCGCAAAGAGATGTTCGCCTTTTCCGGCGACGACCCGACGGTGCCGTGCATCATAGAGAACGGCGAATATGTTAGCTCCGGTTGGGGCAACCCGCCGCGTGGTTGAACCGTAAACTAAACGATGGGCCGTGTGTCCATCCACAAACAACGCAAAAATATCTGGGCGTAAGGTGAAGCCGCTGTCTTGCGTTCGTGTTATCAACCCCTATTCGGCTCCGCTGAGAACAATTATGAAGAAAATAATTACCCTTTTGAGCATCGCTCTCGCTTTAACTATGACCGTCAACGCCGACCCGCCCAGCCCGCCCGTAGCCAAGAGAGTTCCCAAAACGACGGAAATTCACGGCTATAAACTGGTGGACAATTACTTCTGGCTACGCGAAAAATCTAACCCCGAAGTCATTAAATACCTTGAAGACGAAAACGCCTACACCGAGGAGATGACCAAGGCCAACGCCGGACTGCAAGACAAGCTTTACAAAGAGATGCTGGGTCGCATTAAGCAGACCGACAACGATGTGCCTTACCGCTACGGCGAGTATTTCTATTATTCGCGCACCCAAGAAGGCCAACAATATCCGATTCTCTGCCGCAAAAAAGGTAGTCTCGATGCCGCAGAACAAGTCGTTATTGACATGAACGAAATGGCGAAAGGCTTGAAATACTTCAGCTTGGGCGCATACTCTATCAGCGACGACGGCAACTTGCTCGCCTTTTCCACTGACACCACCGGCTATCGCCAGTACACGCTGAAAGTCAAAGACCTGCGCGCCGGACAAATGCTCACCGACACCGATGAGCGCGTCGGTTCAGTAGTTTGGGCCAACGACAACAAGACGCTTTTCTATACTACGGAAGACGACGTTTCCAAACGCTCAGACAAGTTTTGGCGGCACTCGCTGGGCGGCAAAAGTGAATTGGTTTTCGAGGAAAAAGACGAAGAATTTGACGTTTTCGCCTATCGCACGCGCGACAAGAGCATGATTTTCTTCGCTTCACAGGCCAAAACCGTTTCCGAAGCCCGTTACCTGCCGGCTAATCAGCCCAACGGCGAATTCAAAGTTCTCTACCCGCGCGAGAAAGACCACGAATACAGCGCGGATTTTGACAAAGGCAAGTTCTATGTCCGCACCAACAAAGCGGCGAAAAACTTCCGCGTAATCTCCGCGCCAATGGATAAACCCATGATGTGGAGTGATTTAGTGCCGGCCAATGACAAAGTTAAAGTCGAAGACACCGATTTCTTCGCCAATCACGCCGTCATCTCGGAACGCGAAAACGGTTTGCAATTTATCCGCGTCATGGATATGCGCACAAAGAAGCAACACCGCATTCAGATGCCCGAATCGCTCTACACCACGGGGCCGAGCGTCAACCGCGAGTACGACACCAATGTTCTGCGCTTCAACTACCAGTCCATGATTACGCCTAGCTCAACTTTTGACTATGACATGGACGCCAAGACACGCAAGCTCTTGAAACAGCAACCCGTACTCGGCGGTTACGACGCTAAAAACTACGCCACCAAGCGTTTATGGGCCGTAGCCCGCGACGGCGTGAAAGTTCCACTGTCGGTGGTTTACAAAAAGGGCGTCAAGGTTGACGGCAACGCGCCCATGCTGCTCTACGCTTACGGCTCTTACGGTGCTTCGATGGCTCCGACCTTTTCGTCCAGCCGCGTAAGCCTTTTGGACAGAGGCGTTATCTATGTCATCGCGCACATACGCGGCGGCGGCGAACTCGGCGAACCCTGGCGCGAAGCCGGACGCATGATGAACAAAATCAATACTTTCAATGATTTTTGTGATTCCGCCGAGTGGCTCATCAAAAGCAAGTACACCAAACAAGACCGTCTGGTAATTCAAGGCGGCAGCGCGGGCGGTTTGTTGATGGGCGCGGTTGTCAATATGCGGCCCGATTTGTTCAAAGCCTCCATCGCGCAAGTGCCGTTCGTGGACGTAATTAACACCATGCTCGACGCTTCTCTGCCCCTAACTACCAGCGAATACACGGAATGGGGCAATCCAAACGAAAAGGCCGCGTTCGATTACATGATGAAGTATTCGCCCTATGACAACGTAAAAGCGCAAAACTACCCCAACCTGCTCGTCAAAGTTTCGCTGAACGACAGCCAGGTGCCATACTGGGAAGGCGCGAAATTCGCCGCCAGAATCCGCTCCATGAAGACCGATAACAACACGGTCTTGCTCAAAACCAACCTGGGCGCGGGTCACGGCGGTTCATCGGGTCGCTACGACGCGCTCCGCGAAACGGCCTTTGACTACGCCTATATGTTGCAAAACATGAGCCTTGCTCAATAAAGTGTCCGACAAACTTCAGTTTGTCGCGGTGTTGCCAACAAGTTCGCCTGGCAACGCCGCGACCAACCGAGTCTCACAAAACAGCGGGAAACAATGGGTGAAGTAAGAGTAAAAATTAAACTTACCAACGCGGTAGATGAAGGTTTGGCGCGGCGCGGCCAATTGCCGCGAGAACAAGTGCGCACAGTAGAGACAGAAGGCATTGTTGACACGGGCGCAGTGGTTTCCACTATGCCGGAGAGTGTTTTCCAGGAGTTGGGCTTAGATGTCTGGAACGAAATAGACGCTTGGCTGGCTGATGATAAATCTGTGCGGGTCAGACAGACGGATGCGGTAAACATCGAAATCGAGGGCCGCCGCACCAGTGAGAGTATGCTCGTCTTGGGCAGCACCGTACTCATCGGCCAGACGCTGCTGGAACGCCTTGATTTTCTGGTGGATTGTCCGGGCCAACGCATTATCCCAAATCCGGCGCACGGCAATCAAATGGTGTTGATGATTCGGTAAGCCTCAGAAGAAAATGTAACCGTTTCGCTTGGATAAAAAAGATGCTCGGCGCAACCCTTCTTAATTACAAAATCACCGAAAAAATCGGTGCGGGCGGACAGGGCGAGGTCTATAAGGCCCTGGACACGAAACTGGGGCGTAGCGTGGTCATCAAAACGCTGCCGCCGGAATTGACGGCGAAAGAGGCTAACCTCAAGCGTTTCAAGCGCGAGGCGCAACTGGCGTCGTCGCTTGACCACCCCAATATCTGCACCATTTTCGACCTCAACGAGAGCAACGGCATCCATTTTATCGCCATGCAATACGTTGCCGGGCGCAATGTGCGGCAATTGGTCAACGGGCGGCCTTTGGAGTTGAAAACCTCGCTCCGCATCGCGCTCCAGGTCTGCGACGCCCTTGTCGCCGCGCACGCCCGCGACATCATCCACCGCGACATCAAAGCCAATAACATCATGGTCACGGATTCCGGCCAGGTTAAAGTGCTGGACTTCGGACTCGCCAAATTGACCGACGAAGGCGCGGGCCGCGCGGAAAAACTTGGCATTCACCAAACCGACCTCACGGAAGTCGGCATCCCTTACGGCACAGCCACTTACGCCGCGCCGGAACAAGCGCGGGGCGACAGAGTTGACCACCGCGCCGACATTTTCTCAACCGGCGTTTTGCTCTACGAAATGCTCACCGGAACCTGGCCTTTTCACGGAAAAAATGCCGTCGAAGTGCGCTACGCCGTGATGAAAGAGGCCGCGCTGCCGGTTGAACAAAGGCGCGGCGAACCGATTCCGGCGCGGCTGCAAAAGATTTTAGATAAGACGATGGCGAAAGAGCCGTCTGACCGTTACCAACGCATCGCCGAACTGCGCGACGAATTGGCCGACATATTACGCGAAACCTCCGGCAGCAACACCGGGGCCGACGCGCAAATTCTCGATAACCTTTCCGGCGGAAACGCCCCGCGACACCTCGGCGGCGAAACCGGCGGTTTGCTGGCCCGCGCCGGACGTTGGCTGCGCAATGTAACGGGCAGCGGTAAAACCGATATTCCCAGCGTGCGAACCGGCAGCGTCGCGCCCTCTTCGCTACCGGCAACTTCCGCGCAACCGGATGAAGCCCTCGTCACCAGCACCGGCGACAAAGAAAAAAAGAGTATCGCCATTCTGCCTTTCAAAAACCTCAGCCGCGAAGAGGCCAGCAATTTTTACGAATTCTCGCTCGCCGATACGGTTATTACCGAACTGGCGCGGCTAAAATCTCTGGTCGTGCGCCCTTCTTCAGCCATCGCCAAATATCAGGGCCTGGAGCGCGACCCGCGTGACGCCGGACGCGAATTGAACGTGGACGCCGTGCTGTCCGCCGGATTCTTGCGCGCCGGTGACCGTCTGCGCGTGACGGCGCAACTATTAGATGTGAAAAGCGGCGATATGCTCTGGAGCGACCGCATTGACGCCGAAGCCGCCGACATTATCGCCGTGCAGGACAATATCGCCCGCCATATTCTGCAAGGATTGAAGTTAGAGCTTTCGCCCGATGAAGTGGAAGGACTTGAACAACGCGCCACCGATAACGCCGCCGCTTACGAGGAATTTTTGCGCGGGCGCGACGCGATGGGCCGTTTCGTCTATCACTCACTCGCCAGCGAAGATGTCGAAGCCGCCATCGGCCATTTCAAACGCGCTGTTGAACTTGACCCCAAATTTGCCCGCGCTTATTGCGCCTTGGGCGGCTGTTACGCCAATCTCATTATCAAGTGCATTGGCGACCAGGACGATTACTCTTACGCTAAAGAATACCTGGACAAAGGCTTAGAGTTAGACCCAAACAACGTCGAAGCGCGGATGCATATGGTTTTCCTCTATCTGACGCGCGGCAAAAAAGCGCGGGCGCGACAACTCATCTCGCGTTTGCGTTATGAAGCGCCGAACGATGTCGGGGTGCATTTCACCAGCCACTATCTCTACCGGCTTGACGGCAAATACGAGAAATCCCTACGCGGACTGGATCGTATGTTGCGCCTCAATCCGAGCGAGCGCGTCGTCGTAAGTTATAACCGCGCCCGCATTTATATGTATCAAGGGCGCATGGAAGAAGCCTTTGCCGAACTAAACGAAGGGGCCAAAGTCGAACCCGACCATCCGCTCATCAAAACCTTTATCGCGGTCTGGTATTTACGCTCCGGTGAGCCGGAAAAGGCCAACACTATACTTCGTGAGGTGCTGGCGAAGAATCCCGACATGGACGGCGTCCGTCCGTATTACGCGATGGCCCTGGCCGCGCTCGGCGACGAAGCCGGCGCGCGGGCGCAACTCACTGAGCGCGTTAAAGAAGTGGCCGAAGCCGACCACGACGCGCCCTATTGGTTGGCGTCCGCTTACGTCGTTTTAGGCGAAGACGAGGCCGCCTTGCAATGGTTGGAAAAAGCCATCAGCCTGGGCAACGAAAACTGGCCCTGGTTCAAAGCCAATTTAGTGTGGGCGCGTTTGCAAAATCATCCGCGCTTTCTTGAATTGTTGGGGCAAATCGAAGAACGGCGCGACAAACGCGAGGGCCGCGCATGAACACCTTCGTCATCGGAGATGTGCATGGCCGCCGCGAACAACTTGCCGCCCTGTTGCAACTCATCCCACGAAACCCGAAAATTGACCGGCTCGTTTTGCTTGGCGATTTGATTGACCGCGGGCCGGACGCGCCCGGCGTCGTGGCTGATGTGCTGGAACTATGCGCCAAAGACCGCAACGCCATCTGTTTGCGCGGCAACCACGAACAGATGTTGCTCAACTTCCTCGACGAAGGTTCGACCATCTGGCTCAACGCGATGGCCGGCGGCGACATGACCTTTGAGCAGTACACCAAACAGCCTTTCCACGTTACTTCCGCCGAAGATTTGGAAATCATTCGCTGGGAAGCCAAAACCGCGATTCCTACGGCGCACGTTGAATTTATGCGCACGCTGCCGCTCTTTTACGAGGATGAATACGCCATCTACGTCCACGCCGGACTGGAGTTGGACAAACCCGTCGCGGAAACCAGCGACCACACCTTGCTTTGGTCGCGCAACAAGGAATTTTTCACCAATTATCACGGCAAGGTCTGCATCTTCGGCCACACGCCGACGGTCTTTTTGCCCTTGCTGGGACGCATCGGGCGACACGGCGTTTACGTCTCGAACAGCGCCGTTGGGATTGACACCGGCTACACCGAAGACGTGCCTTTGACTTGTCTGCAATTACCCGATTTATTTGTCTATCAGACCTTTGCCGACGGCAGCGCGGAAACCCACCGCCTCACCACCTTACTGCCCGAACAACTCCGCGCCTTGCGCTATTCCAGCCCGCACGCTACCCAAGTAGCCTGAACATGAACCCACGTCTCGCCGCTCTCGCCGTCTGGCCTTTGTTGCCCGTTATCGCCGCGCAAGGCTGGCGTTTGCGTCAGAGTGTGCCGCGTCTGCCCGACGCCGCCGGGCCGAGAGAAGGGCTTATCGGCGTGGGCGCGGAACCACCTTTAAGACTGATTGTGTTGGGGGATTCAACCGTTGCCGGCATCGGCGCGGCCACGCATAACGAAGCCCTGACCGGACAAGTCGCGGTTCATTTACATCGTTATTCGGGGCGGCCCATTGCCTGGCGCGCGTTGGGGCGTTCGGGCGCGACGGCGAAAACCGCTTGTGAAATTCTGGCCCCGCAGTTGGAAAACGTGCAAGCCGATATTTTAGTCATTTCGTTGGGCGTTAATGACACGATAAAGCTACACTCGCCCGCGCGCTGGCGGCGCAATCTGGCGCGGCTGCTGAGGTTGGCGCATGAATCTCTCGGCCCGGTGCCGGTAGTCGTGTCGGGGATACCGCCGATAGAACACTTTCCGGCCCTGCCGCAACCGCTCCGCTTTGCTTTTAGCCGGCGGGCCGCCGCGCTTGACCAGGCCGGGGCCGCGCTCATCGCAACTTTGACCGACGCCGCGCACGTTCGGTTTCAAGGCGCAGAGCAAGTCGCAAACTTCTTCGCGGCAGACGGCTTTCACCCCGGGCCGGTGGGTTACAACATTATCGGCGCGGCCCTGGCCGAACAAGCCGCGCAACTTATTACGCGCCCAACGGAATGAATGACGCTTATAACGAAAAAAGCTCCGACCTATTTGGCCGGAGCTTTTTTCGTTTACGCAGTTAATGTTACTGGCAAGTGCCCAATTTGAAGGAATTGATGCGCGTGCGCCAGTTGAAAGAACCGGTGGCGTTCATGTATTCGGTGGTGTACCAGAAGGTGCAATCATCCGCCGGATCAACGCTCAGGTGGCTGTAATCACCCCAACGGCTGAGGCCGCCGTTCTGCGCGCCCGTGCCGTTGCGAATGATGGTTTCGCTGCCCAATGTATTGAGCGGGTCACTGGCGGCGCGGGCCGCGAAACGGACGCCCGGATTGACGCCGAGGTTGCGGCTGGAAGCGTTAAAGCCAACCGCGATGTTGCCTTGTTTATCTGAGGCGATGCTGCTCATCCAACGATAAACATTGTCGGGCGAGTAGGTTGACTGTTGGAAAACTGTCGGCGTGCCGCTCAGGTTACGCAGTTCGTACCAACGCACGCCCGTGCGCCGGCTGCCGCCATTGCCAAGACGCACGGCATGACTCGCCAAGAGTGATTCATGCGTGCCGAAGTTGCGATAGGCGGCGCGGAACATCAGGCGGTCACCCAAAGTGTCGAGCGTTTGCGTGCTGCTGGCTTGCGTCACAATCGTGCCCGGCGCGGTAAACGCGGAAACCGCCAGATTGGTCGGGCCGGTAAAGGTTGAATTGGCCGGCGTCGTCCAGTCAACATGGAACTTCCAGTAGCGCAAGATGTTTGTGCCAAAGGAGATAACCGGATTGGGCGCGCCGGCGGGCGGGGCGGTTGCGCCGTCTAAATCGCCGGGTTGCAAACCGCCGAAGCTGGTGCTGAGTTGGAAACAGATTTGCGTGGCGGGTAAACCGGCCAGCATCTTGGCGCGGTCTAACGCGCACGCGCGCCCGCCCGCAAAGGAATTGCCGCTAAACATATTGTAAGTGACATAATAGCCATCAGGCCAGACGCCGACTTTCGGGTAATCGTTAAAGTTTGTGTACTGGAAAGCGTAACGGTTATAGGCACCTGTCGCGTCCGAAGTCTGCGAGACGGCGACGCACTGCCAGAAACCCGCCGCGCCTCCAGGAACGGCGAACTGCGACAACATCCAACGATTGGCGGCTTTGTCATACTGCACAATCGGGTCGCCGTCATTTTCCGTCTGGCACGGGCCGCCGAAACCGGCCCACAGCGTATTGCCCGCCGCCGGCCCATACTGCACGGAGCCGGTGGCTTTATCGAAGATGGCAAACGAAGTGTTGACCCATTGCACAAACTGCGTCGCGCCGACTGCGCCCGTCGTATCCGGCGGGGCCGATTGCACGGTAAAGTTGCCCTGCGGGCCGGTAAACGCTTGGCCCACGCCGTCGAAGTTCAAGCCCGACGTAACCGCCACCAACGGCGCAGGGGCCAGGCCCAACGCGGCTTGTACGGCACCGTCGTCGCCGCCTTGCCCAACGCCTTTGCCTAAGAATGGCAGTGGTTCTTTACCGTTTCTTTTGCCTCGCGCTTCAAGCGGCGCAATGTCGCGCAGGGGGCGCGAAACGTCATGCTTGCCCATTTGTACTTCCGGTTTATTCATTACCGGCGTGTCCCCGTCTTTGTCTTGACCGGACACGGGCAGAATAAACAGACCACTGAGCGCACAACACGCCAGCGTAAATAATAACTTTCTTTTCATGCAGACTCCTCTTCAAAGTTTAAGAACCAACCAAACAAGGCTAGGTAGCTTGCCAAGGCCGCTTTCCACCGCAGAAATTACTAGCGGTGATAGTATGAGCCTTCGCGCCAAATGAAATACTGAAGGTTTAGCAAGAAATCGCCAATAAGCTGTTTAGAGCTTTTGCTCGTTAAAGTAGCGGGAGACTAGCGAGAACTGCTGTCAATGACTTATAGAACCATTAAATTTATTAACAGTTCGCAACGACAATGTCAAGCAATCGTTTCAATGATTATTGCCCACGAATAAAGGCACCACAGCTTATCTGCGGCGCGTTTTTCTTGCCAACCGTTACTTTGATTGTGAAGCAAACTGCTGCATACTCAGGGTCTTTGAACGGGTGTAATCAAAAGTGAAGCGGGCCGGTATGCGATATGCGGCTGCGCCGCTCCGATGTGCGGCGATGGCTATGCCTCGCCGTGAAAATAGCTCCAGG
>JAYVJN010000341.1:0-3708 GCA_043769325.1 Acidobacteriota bacterium | reverse complement strand
GAATGGCCCGACACTGCGGCCTACACGGACGCCGAAATCTTTCACCGCGTCAGCAAACCCTGGCACGTCGGCCTTATCGTCGGTTCGTCTGAATTAGAGAAAGTAGAAGAATTACTGGAAAACTACGCCGAACGCTTCACTCACGACTTCGCCGCCGTCGCGCCGCCTCTGGAACGACCCGAATGAGTTCCAGGTTCAAAGTTCAAAGTTCCAAGGAAAGCTACGAGGTTTCTTTGAACTTTGAACCTGGAACCTGGAACTTTGAACCTATTTCCGTTTGGCGTAATAGCCCTGACGGGCGCGGATTGTAAGATTGGGGCGCGTGGGCATGGCGACGCTGATGCGTAAAAATTGCCCATCGGCGGCGGTGTCGTTGGCGTAGTATTGCAACAGGTATTGAGAGCGCAACTCGGAGGCGATTTGCCGGAAAGCGACACTCAATTCTTGCTCGGTAGTGGGCAAGAAAAAGTTGCCGCCGGTGGCTTGCGCGATGCGTTCCATGCCGTTTTGGGCGCGGGCCGCGGGAATGTCCAGATGCAAGATGCTCGCGCTCGGATTGATTGAATAAAAAGTGGCTTCGCTGCGTTGGATTTCGCGCTGCGTCGCGCCGCGTTCGCGTTCGTTCAATTGCAGCGTAAGTTCAAGCGGCGAGGCGAGTTGCTGGTCATATGTGCTGCCCACGCCTTCCTTGATTTTCTGGCTAAAGTTATCCACACCGTCCGAGATAACAACGATGACACGACGGCGCGCGGTGGTATTTTTTTCGGAAAGCTGGCGCACGGCTTCGACTACCGTATCGTAAAACGCGGTCGGGCCTTTGGTCGCTTGCACGCCGCGCAAGCTGGCAATAGCGGCTTCCGCCGGGCCAAGTGGCTGAACCAGGACGGATTTTTCACCGATGGTAAAGACCGAGGCGCGGTCACCGGGCCGCAGCACTTCACGCAGAAAGCGCGCCGCCGCTTCACGTTCAAACTCAAAACGGGCGTTGACGCTGCCCGATACGTCAAGCAAAACGGCGATGTCCAGAGGCACTTGGCCCGGGTCGCCAATGGCCGCGATTTCCTTGAGACGGCCCTCTTCTTCCAGGCGAAAATCGGTTGTTTTCAAGCCCAAGACCGGATTGCCCTGCCCGTCTGTGACGGAAACCGGCACAATTACCAAATTAGAGGTCACGCGCACAATCTCATCATCTTCCAACGAGACGGGCTTTTCCGGTGTCGGCGCGGGCGTCGGGGTCGGTTTGGGTGTCGGGCGCGGAGGCGGCGGCGGCAAAGGGTCGTCCGTTGTAGGAACTTGCGCCGCGAGAGACCCCGCGCCCAACGCCAGCCACAAAAGGCAGTAAAATAGTTTCATGGTGTTAATGGAGAATGGAGAATGGAGAATGGAGAATGAAAAGCGTCTCGCTTTAGCGCAATACCTGCGGTAATCAGATTAAAACCAATGGTTTCCGCCACTCATTATCCATTATCCATTATCCATTATCCATTTTGCGGTTACTGTTGCGGGTCAGTCGGTTTGGTCATTTCCGGCCCGGGCTGCGTGATGCCGCGGCTGACCAATATTTTCACTTCCACGCGGCGGTTTTGCGCGCGTCCTTCGCGGGTCGTGTTGTCGGCCACCGCGTTATTTTCGCCGTAACCATATGACGGCACAATACGGCGCAGCGGGATTTGATGGTTGTCCAACAGGTAACGAATCACAGCGTCGGCGCGGCGTTGGCTGAGGGCGCGATTGCGTTCGACGCTCCCGGCGGCGTCCGTATAACCTGTCACTTCAATGACATAGCCACGCAGACTGACGGCTTTTGCGGCCAGCGCGTCGAGTTGCGACTTGGCTTCCGGCGACAAATCTGCCCGGCCCGTTTTGAAGTTAATAGACGCCACATCTTGCGGAACGTATTCATCCAGCGCAGAGATGCGTTCGTTGGTTGTGCGCACGCCGGCGATGGCGGAATCGGCACTGTCTTGCGCAGCTTTCGCCCCGCCCCGCGCCGCGTTGGAAACGGCTAACAGTTCATCCAATTGCCCCGAAGTGCGGCGGGCGTTGTCCTCCACCTGCGCAATGCGGCCTTCCGCGCCTTGCACGCGGCCTTCCACCGGATCAATGCGGGTTTCCAACGAACGCGCCACACGGTAATCGGAATCGGCAAACCGAATCTTCTTCGCCACCACGCGGCCTTGCGCGTCGCCGCGGCCTTCGATTTCGATGTTGAGCCCGCGCAGCAAACTCGTCGGGCCGTAGCTCTTGCCGCCGCCGAAAAAGCCGCCCTTGCTCTTGATGCTCGTGGCGGGGTCTAGCACAACCAGCGTATCCGCGCCGGCTTCGTCACGCACAACCAGTGTTTGGTCGTCTTCGCGGCGCGCGATGATGCCGCGAAAATTCGCTTTATCGCCGTTGCCGACGTTACGCACACCCGCTGATGTTTGTGCGCCACTCGCGGCTGGCTGGGTTTGCGCCGTTAAGGGCGACGCTCCGCCTAAAAGCACCAGGCCCAACGCCAACGCGCTGACAGATATTTTTTGTAACTTAAAAATGTTCATTGTTTCCTCTCCGTTGCAGCGGATTAACCGAGGGGGCAGCCTCTCCGCAATTTTGTAAAATCACACTAAGCCCTGTCCGGTGAAGAATAACCCTGCTTGTTCAATAGCTTTACGGAAATTATCCAGCGGGTCGGCGACTCATTTTCCACAAACACACCACGCTTGCAGCTAATATCACGGGGCCGCTGTTTCTTAGCAATAACGAGGAGAGTCAGTTCGATAGGCGATGGATTGCTCCGTTCGCCTACGTTCTTAAAGATGCCCGTAATTTCAAGCGGGATGCTCTGTCCCACTAAAATTTTCGCCCGCCACGCGCCGAAGTTGCGGCCCAACGGTAACGAAGTTGTTTGAAAAAGAACTTATTGCCGCAAGACACAGAAAAGTAAACACCAACGGTTACAACCTGATAATTGGCTAACAAGTCAGTACCCAGAGCGGTAGCGACGGGGTAAGCCCAACCTTTGCGGACACAACCGCCGCGACCCGTCGCTACCGCTTCCGGTACTGACCTGGCACGCGGGCCTAGTCAATGACCAAATGCACTTTGAGTGAACAGAGACAGCTTGCTTTTTGCCTTGCGGTGCCTTTTGTGGCTATTTTCCAACAGTTGCTAAACGGCAAATTGCGCGGTTTCCAGCACTTCTTTGACGTAAGAGAGAAAACGCTCGGCGTCGGAGCCGTCAATAATGCGATGGTCAAAGGTCAGCGCGAAATAGGCCATGGAACGAACGGCAATGTAATCGTCGCCCTCTGCCGAAGTCCGCACGACGGGGCGTTTGACAATCGCGCCGACGCCCATAATCGCCACTTGCGGTTGGTTAATGATGGGAGTGCCGAACAGACCGCCGAAGACGCCCGGATTGGTAATGGTAAAAGTGCCGCCCGCCACTTCGTCGGGCTTTAATTTTTTGGCGCGGGCGCGTTCGGCCAAATCATTGGCGGTTTTGGCGAGTCCGGCCAGCGAAAGGTTGTCAGCGTTTTTGATAACCGGCACGATGAGGCCCCAATCCAACGCAACGGCCATGCCTAAATTGATGTCCCCTTTGAAGATAATGTTTTCGCCGTTAACCTGGGCGTTGACAATCGGGAACTTGCGGATAGCCGCGCAGACCGCCTGAAAGATGAACGGCATATAGCTCAACTTGGTGCCGTTAACCTGTAAGAAGGC
>JAYVJN010000340.1:0-4980 GCA_043769325.1 Acidobacteriota bacterium | reverse complement strand
GTTAAGGCTTTGCCAAAACGGTCACGGTCGGATTTGGGCGGCGGCAGTGTAGCCAGGTGGCCGTTGGCGAGTTGTTCAATGCTGCGCGCCTGTTCGTTCAAATAGCTGGACATTTTCAAGAGCGCGTGGCCCAGCTTGTCTTCGGCTGAAAGCGGCGTCACGGTGGCTGACAGATTGCCGCCGGCCAGGTCTTCCGCCATCTGGCTCACTTGGCCCATTCGTCCATTGATGGTTTGCAACGCTTGAACGAGCAAGGCCGCTTCGCCCTTGGTTTTACCCGTTTTCGCCTCAATTAGTTGGCCTTGCGCCAAGAGCGTGGCTAACTGCGCCGCGTGGCGCAACGGCTGGGTTACGCGGCGCACCAGCAGCCAGCCGCACAAGAGCCAGAGCAGCCAACCGCCGCCGCCTAAAAGCAGCCAGAACATGAAATCCTGGTTGGCTTTGGCGGCGCGCGCTTGTAGTAAATTGTCCAACGCCGGATGCGCGGCGTCCCAGAGGCGCAAGCTGGCGGCAAAAGCTTGCTGGCCGCTTTGGTTTAGTTCGGCAGGGTTGACGGGCGCGCCGTCGGGCTGCGCCAACCAGTTTTCCACCACGTTGAGAAAGGAAGTCGTGCGCGAAGCGCATTCGCGGCTGCTCAGGTTGAGCGTTTGCAGCGTAACCGTCTGTTCATGGCCCAAAGCGACGCGCAAACTGTTCTCGGAAGCAGCTAATTCGCCGCGCAGTTTGCCGGTTAAGGCTAACATACGGGCGCGGGTTTCAGGCGTCAGGTCGTGGCGCGTGGCGACGTTGAACGAAAGTTGCCAAAGCCGCGCCAAGCTGTCTTGCTGTTCCGGCAGAGAGAGCAAGACCAAGTCCATCGTGTAGTAAGCGGAGACATCGTAGGCAAGTATCAACTCAGAAGTATTGCCGGCTTGGGTGATGAGGTTGCGCACGGCGGTCAAGGCATTGCCAAGCAGCGTTTGCCGTTCCAACGGCGCACTATTCGGCCCTTGGCCTTTGAGGGCTTGCCACTTGCTGTTGAGCGCGGCCAATTGGTCTTTAGTCTGTAACTCCGGCCCGTATTTTTGTTCGGCGAACTCTAAATTGCGTAAGGCTTCTTCAATCTTTTGCACAGCCGCGCTAGGGTCGCCTTTTTCGTTCATCTCTTGCTCGTACTGCGGCAGTAATTGCAGCACGCGGCGGACGGGAATTAAATAGGCGGCACCGGCCCGCGCTTGCGCGACAGACGCCACGGTGCGCTGCTTTTCGGAGATAACCGAATAGAGCAGCGCGCCCAGTAAGAGACTGAACACCAGAACAACAAGGGTGAGTTTTTGCCAAATCTTGAATCGGGGCATGGAAACTCCGGGGAAATGTATGCCAAGCGGGAATCTTTGACAGAGGGTGAAGGGGCCGTGTGAGCGGCTTTAAGCAAAAATGAGGTCGTCTTCTTCGGCGAATGAGAGGGCGGCGTTATCAGCCTCGTCGTCTGGGAGTTTGAATGCTACTACCGAACCGCGCAGAGCCTCGGCTTGCGTCACCAATTGACGGGCCGAAGATGCTACCTGAGTTGCGCCTAACTCCACCTGGCGGGTTACACGCGAGATTTGTGTCATGGATTGTGAGACTTCGCTAGAGCCTTGCGCCTGTTCGTGCGCGGCTTGCGTAATGGATTGAATCAACACCGCCAACTGTTGCGTCACGGCTTCGATTTCTTGCAAAGCGGCACCCGTTTCGCTGGCCAGGGCCGAACCGCTGACCACTTTGCTGGTCGTGTCTTCCATCGAAGCCACGACTTCTTTGGTTTCGCGTTGGATGCCCTGCACGAGCGTGCCGATTTGCTTGGCGGCGTTGGTGGTGCGTTCCGAGAGACCTTCGATTTCTTCGGCCACAATCACAAAACCGCGTCCCGCCTCGCCCGCGTTGGCGGCTTGAATGGCGGCGTTGAGCGCGAGCATCGAAGTTCTATCCGCAATGTCTTGAATGAGTTGAATACTGGAACCGATTTCCTGCGAGCGTTCGCCGAGCCGTTTAATCCGCTTGGCGGTTTCCTGCACTTGGTCGCGGATACGGCCCATCGCCTCGATGTTGTTGTGCACGGCGTCCGCGCCTTTGCGCGAAGTGCGCAGCGATTGTTCCGCCACCGCCGAAGACTGCGCGGCATTCTGCGAAACCTCCTGAATTGATGAAACCATCGCTTGCACGGCTTCCGAAGTGCTGTTGATTTGGATGGCCTGAAATTCGCTGCCCGAAGCCAATTCCTGGGTCGCGGATTGAATTTTTTCCGCCGATTGGTTGACTTGGAAAGTAGTGTCGCGCACCTGGTAAATAATTTGGCGAAGTTCGCCGAGCATCAGGTTAAAGGCGTCGGCGATGGCCCCGGTAAGGTCGGCGGTGACTTCGGCTTGCACCGTGAGGTCGCCCGTCGAAACCTCCGAAACTTCGTGCAACAACTTCATTACCGAATTTTGGATGCGGTCGCGGTCTTCTTCGGATTGCACCAGACTGAGCGTGCGCTCCAACATATTCTTGAATGAATGGCCGAAACGGTCATGCTCCGATTTGGGGCGCACCTGCACCGAGAGGTTGCCGCCGGCGATTTCGTCGGAAACGCGGGCCATGTCCTGTAAGTATTCGGCCATGCGTTGGAACGAGTGGCCGAAACGGTCTTGCGCTGAACGCGGATGGACGTTGACCGCCAGGTTGCCGTGCGCAACTTGGTCGGAAACGTCGGCCATTTCGCGCAAATAACGGGTCATGCGGTTCATGGCTTGCGCCAATTGGCCGGTTTCGTCTTCCGATTCAACCGGCAACTCATTGGGCAATACGCCAAATGATAGTTGGTTCGCTGCGTCAGCCGCTAATTTGATAGGGGCCGCCAGGCGACGCGCCAAAAACCACAAAACGGCGAGGGCGGCCAACACCAAACCCGCGCCCAGGAGAACCTGCGCACCTAGTTGCCAGAGGGCCGGCATCGTGATTTTAGCTCGCGGCACCAACAAAATCGCAGCCCAAGGAGTTTGGGTTTCACCGACGGTGAAGGGCTCAATGACGACTAAATCATCGTCCACAAACTCGATTGCCGGTTTGTTGCGCTGAATGTTGCCGAGATAACGCGCCAGTTGCGGAAAGGGTTGCTGAAACGGTTTATTGACAATGTCGGGGCGGCTGGACGCGCCGGCCACCGTGCCGTTATTACTGATAAAAAGCAAGCGGCCCGTGCGGTCGTAAAGGTCAAATTTATCGGCCTGTTTTTGCAGCGAATCAATGCGGATGTCAACGCCGATAACGCCGAAAAATTCGCCGTCCACAATAATCGGCGAGAGCAACGATGTTTCGAGCGTTTCCTTGCCGCGAATCGGGTAAAAATACGGGTCAAGCATCGTGTCGCCCATATTTTTCTTAGGTTTCTGATACCAGTCCTGCGACTCTTCCTCGTTCTCGCGCGGGGCGTTCATTTCGATTTTGCCGTCGTCCTTACGCATGAACGTCGTATTGAAACGGCCCGTGTTGTTATAGCCCGCTTTACCGGCGTAAGCGCGGTCATTGCTGTCAAAAGCGTTTGGCTCCCACGAGGAATAAATGGCGAGAAACTCAGGGTTTTCCTCCAACACTTGCCGCAGCATTCCGTTGATTTCTTCGCGGGACAGCGTGATGCGATTGGTGGAAGATTTGGTGGCCTTTACGCTTTGACTGATGGCGCGCGTGGTGTTGAGAACGGCTTCCAATTCGGCTTTGACCTGGGTGGCCTGGCTGCGGGCCTGTGCCGTAGCCTGTTTCTTGGCGTCTTCAATCGCCAGCGTGCGCGTATTATAGGCGGAATAAGAGATAAAAGCGGCAGAGGCGATGACCAGACAGGCACCGGCCCAAAGGGCGATTTTGAATTGGATAGACTTGAATTTCATGGCGTTTGGGGCGTGATGTAATCCAGCTTGAAGCCTTATCGGAAAAAGTGTGAGAAACAAAAGCGGGCGATAGCGCCAAGCCACAACCAGGCGGCATATTTATTTGGCATCGCTGCGCCAGGCGCAGGAATCGTGCAGTAATCTTTCAACGTCCAACAGGCACACCGTCTCTTCTTTGTGCGCGGCGCGTCCCTTCAAATAAGCCTGCTGGCCCTGGGCTGTGGAGGTCAGCGATTTCGTGAATTGGTCGGCGGCTACGGTGTAAAACTCCCGCACCTGGTCAACTACAATGAGGGTTTCCAGGTCCGTATTCTTGGAACGCACTAATAACATTCGTTGTTGCGGCGTAATTTCCTGGCTGGGCTGACCGAAAAACGCCCGCACATCCAGCACGGAAACAATGTCGCCGCGCACATTGGCGATACCCGGCAACCAGGCCGGCAGATTGGGCAGCGTGGTGATTGGCAAAGGGCGGTTGATTTCCACTAAGTCCTCTAACGCCAAGCCGTAAAGGATTTCATCAAGCACAAATAACAAAAGCTGAAGATTATCACCCGCCGGCGTTTCAACCCGTTCAGAGGCCGGCGTGAGCAACGCCGCCAGGCCCTGAAAAACCGGGCCAGGTTGCGCCGCTTGGACAATCGTGGCCTCAAAACCGGCCCGCATTTCCGCTTCCAAACCGGTATGCGCAAAAGGTTCAGCCGGTGTTGGCGCGTCATCCAGCACGGCGAAATGATCCGTGACGGGGCTGGCGCGTTCAACGGCTATCAGGTTGGGCGGGGCCTCCAATTCGGCGGCCAGGTCTTTAAGCAATGCGTCCAAAACATCCTCCAAAGGAATCTTCGGGCTTGCTGCGGGGGCGGGCAGTTCGGCCAGTTGTAAAGGGTTCTCCGTTTCAGTCAAAGGCGTAAACAGAAGCGTGTCAACAGATTGCAGCGCGTTAGAAACGGCTTTGCGCCGCGCCTTGCTTACGCTGGTGCGCGGCGAACTTTCGGTTTTAGGTTTCTTGGGTCTCGGCATGGGCAAGGTTCAAGGTTCAAGGTTCAAGGTTCAAGGTTCAAGGTTCAAGGTTCAAGGTTCAAGGTTCAAGGTTCAA
>JAYVJN010000339.1:0-2610 GCA_043769325.1 Acidobacteriota bacterium | reverse complement strand
TGTTGCTACTGGCGACGCAAGCCGGTAAGTCATTGGCGCAGACCGCGACGGCGGCGGCGGTTCGCGCCTGTGTTAGCGCAACGCGGCTTCTTACTGCCGGCTGCCGGCTGCTGGCTGCCGCGTTGCGGCTATCCGCTTGATTTAGCCGTTTACCCGCATTCGCCGCGCGACGCGGACGCCGGCGCGCCAGTCTTCGTTGAGGTCGAAGCGAAAGGCTTCAATGGCGGGGTGTAACATTGTCGCCAGTGTGGTGAAGTCGCGGTGAAAACTGAGCAAAGGCGCGGCGAGATAGACCAAAGCGGGTTCGTCGGCGATGGCTTGGTCGCCAAACAGACGCGCCGCCGCGAGGTGTCCGCGCCGCCTTTGTTGTTCGACGCGCAACCAATAATCCGCGCCTTGCAGGGCGTGTTCGCGGTCTTCCGTCGTCTTTAATTCAATCACCGCCAGGCGTCCGTCTTGCCGCAAGGCCAGTAAATCTACGGGCCGCGCGGTGCCCGGCGCGGCGCGAAACTGCGCGTGCAAAGGCGCGATGACGAGGCCCGGGTCGAGTTTGCTAATATCTTGCCGCAAAAGGGTTTCCAGCCAGGCTTCGCTGCGGGCGCGGTAGAGTTGGTGGCGGCGGTCGGGCGCGTCGTGGCGGCGGTGCGCGTGTAACTCCGCGATGAGCTTGTCCCACTCGCTTTGCGTCATTTCGTTGAGAATTTGCCGCCGCTTGCCGTCCACGCCGAACCAGACGCGCTCCTCGCGCAAGACGCGCCGCACCCGCGCAAAAGGCAGCCCGCGCCAACGCAAAGTCGCGCCGTGACGCCCACGCGCCACATCAACCGCGTGCGGGTAGCTTGCGGCAACGGCGTCGGCCCAATCCGTTTCGTGCGCGGCAGACGGTAACTTTACGGGCTTTACGTCTTGCGCCAAAAGTTCTCTGAGGGTGGGGAATTGTTGCGGCGTCAAGGTTTGCCACTCCGCGTCACAGGCCAAAAGTGTAATCGAAGTGCGCCAACCTTCGCGTAACAGAGCCAACCGTTCGCCCACGATTTCCGCGCCGGCTTCCGGCACAATGAGCCAAAACTGCGCCCTGTCGCGCTGTTTGGCGTTGAACCACAATAATGACGCGGCGAGAAACGCATCCACGCGGCCCGGTTCCAAAGGCGCGACCGGCCCCGTCGCGTAAATCCGCAAGCGGCGTTGGCGCAACACGATACGGGCGTAAGGCCCGGGTTCGGCGGGCGTCGCGCCGGTGCTTAAATTTAGCTGTTCAATTGTTGCGCCGTCGCTGTGGGCTTGGGCCAGGTGCGCCAGCCGTGCGCACAAATCCAACCGCGCCGTCGCCAGTTCTATTTTGCCTTCGCGCAGAGTTGCGTGCGGCGTGAGGGTTAAAATTTGCTTTTCCGCGCCGGCGCGTCTTTCCGCTTGTAGAATTATGCTCGCGCCGTTTATTTCAAAGCCTTTTACGCGCCAGAGTTGCGCCCCATTACCTCCCCAACAGGCAAAATAGAGTTGTCCGCGATCAAGCCGAAACTCCATTTCATGGTTTTTTAGTGTGAGCGGGCGTTGAGTCCCACGCGCCAAAAACCACTCAACTTGGGTTTCCCGCCGCGCACTGAGTTCAGCGCAGGCTTTCTCTGGTTCAGTTAAACTATTTGGGAGTTGCATCGTAGTAACATTGGTCAGCCCATCACCTAAAAATAAACGCTTTCTGCGCGCATTTCTTTCGGGTGCGGCAATTTTCCGACCTTGAGGAGCTAAATCTATGAACCGCCGTCTAAATAATTTCTGTAAATTACTTTCCCTCGTGATGTTTACGAGTCTAATCGCTTTGGGCGCGCACAGTTTTTTACCAGTCTTGGCGCAAGATAACAAACCTAAAACCGCCATGCCGGAAACTGCCAAACCTGCGCAAGGTGAGGCGGCTTTTGACCAAACTGCGGCCCTGGCCGCCTTGCGTCAGGGAATTGCCGCCGATAAGGATAAACCGGCGGAACAAGTATTCAAAAACATACAATTCCTCAAAGGCGTCCCAGCGGGCCGGCTGCTGGCAATCATGGAATTCGGTTACAGCCGTTCGTTAGGCGTTACCTGCACCCATTGCCACACCCCCGGCACCTGGGAGAAAGAAGACCTCAACACCAAACAAATCGCCCGCGACATGGCCGCCATGACCAAAACCATCAACGAGCAATCCCTCAAGAATATCAAGAACCTGAAAGGCGCGCGGCCCACCGTAAACTGCACCACTTGTCATCGCGGGCAGACCACACCGGCCCTCAACTTGCCGGAAAACAAGCCCAAAATGTAAATTGAAAAGCCAAGTTTGGCAAAACAGCGGGCGGCAGTCGCAACTGCCGCCCGCTGTTTTTGCAATCACAGAAAACCGGAAGCGGGTTCAGCGCAGATGGCTGGGGATAGCGGGGTAATCGCCGCTCGCGCCCCAGGGCAACGCGGTAAAGCCACCGTCGGATTGGGCGACGTACCAGGTTGAGGTGGCCGGCCGGAACAGCGCGAAATCGGTCTTGCCGTCGCCGTTGTAGTCGCCGGCCACGACCTTATCGTCTTTGACGCCGAACAGACGCAGTTCGCCGGCGTTGTCCGCGCTCTTTTGCATGAGCCAAG
>JAYVJN010000338.1:0-3591 GCA_043769325.1 Acidobacteriota bacterium | reverse complement strand
CCAGGAAATCGCGCGTCATTTAGTGCACGGCGTTGACGTTTGGCTCAATGTCCCGCGCCGTCCGTTGGAGGCTTCCGGCACATCCGGGCAAAAAGTGGGGATGAACGGCGGCCTCAATCTGTCCATCCTCGACGGCTGGTGGATTGAAGGCTACGATGGCTCCAACGGCTGGGCCGTCGGCGATTTATCGGTTGACGAAGACACCGCCAAAATGGACATTGAAGACGCCGCCTCTTTGTATCAAGTGTTGGAAG
The DNA here is from genome assembly GCA_043769325.1 of Acidobacteriota bacterium. Lineage (GTDB taxonomy): Bacteria > Acidobacteriota > Blastocatellia > Pyrinomonadales > Pyrinomonadaceae > JAYVJN01. Next base: position 3,337 of record JAYVJN010000338.1, on the reverse strand, counting down.
AAGAAGTTATCCCCACCTACTACGAACGCGACGCCACAGGCTTCCCGCGCCGTTGGACGCAAATGATGAAACGCGCCATCGCCACCCTCGGCCCCGCCTTCAACTCAGACCGCATGGTCGAAGACTACGCGCGGCAAATTTACGCCAAACCGTAACCACGCGCTGCTTTGCCTTGACCTTAAACCCTCTGCGAACTTGCGTTTTTGCGCTAATTTTGCGGCGGGTTTGTCTTTTTACGCAAAAACACTTGACAGGGGGGGGGAGGCTGATATTGTAATTAGTGAACACCAATTTTGATGTTCGGTTGAAAATGTCGCGGCTATTTTAGTTTTGCTCACAAGCCTAGCCCGAATAGCCTTTCTGAGTAGCAATTTCTCATGCCCTCACGGGCAGAAAGGTAATGACATGAACCGACGTATTAGCCCTTTGTGGCTCATCTTTTCCCTACTTCTAACCCTAACTCTCGGCGCTTTGCCGTTAGCCACCACACAAGCCAAAAAACCGACGACCCGTGTGCCCGACAAACGAGCGCGACCAACCCAAAGCGTCAAACTGTCCGGCACGATGAGCGGCGGGGTTATCCGCGCCGCCGTACCCGACAATGTGGCGTGGGAACTTTTCCTCCGCACCGTCGGCGAAAACAACGCCCGCCCCTTGGTCGAACGCGCCGGTGGGTTTGATGCTGAGGCAGAAACAGATCGCAACAGCGTTGGCCGAATTATGGATGACGCCAGGTCTCTGAGTGACACGCTCAAAATTCAAGACAGGCAGGCGCGTGAACTGAAAGACGCCAAGAACAAGCGTTTTGGTTTTCGCCCGGAAAGCGACCCGCAATTGAAAACGGAGTTGAACCGCTTGCAAGTCTTTAGTGACAACCAAGTGGAGAAAACCGTGAACCGTTATCTGCCGGGCGTGATGCCCAAAGCAGCGTGGCAACGGCTACAAGCCTTCGTCAACACAGAGGTTAAAGGCAACATCCAGGTCATTCCAGCGCAAGCCTTGAAAGAGGCTAAGTTGCGGCAGCCTGGCGCGGATAAAACCAAGATGCTGGCTCAAGCCGCGCGCAAGCAAGCACACGCGCAGGGTGGAAACGGCAATGTCTATCTGTACAGTACGGGTTGGAACGACGGCGTCAATGTTTATGGTTCCGGTACGCTTTCCGAACCATATAACAGTGGCGGCAGCTATCTCGTCACTGTCACCGTTACGTCACCGACAGGACGCGCTAACACAACGCAGAACGATTGGAGCTACGCCGCAACCAACAATACGACAGGTCTATCCATCGGCGTTGAGGATGGGAACTATGCCATTCAAGCGCAGTTTGAGCAGCAAGACGGCTACTATGACGAATACGGCAATTTCATCGGGACTGGCAGCTATTCCATAGGCAATCAAACTGCTAATGTTTTTGTCGCCCCGCAAGTTTCGATTGAATCTGCGGCTGCGGTTCCGCCGATTACCCTTCCGGCAGTGCCGCCAAATCAACCTACTACACAGATTACGGCACTCATTTCTTTTTCGCGTGGGGCACCCGCCAACTTGACCGCGAATATCGAACTTAACCCGACAAGCGCGGGGGTTGACTACACAGTTGGCGTGCCAACGGGTGATGTCATATCTCATTCACCAGATGGCAGATTAGTTGTAGTAGGCCCTGGTTCTGGCTTGAAGTCCGTAACCTGGCCGATAACAATTAGTAGCGGCCCTGGTATAGTAACGAACAAGGTGCGTATTGAATCGGTCAGTACAGGTGGGATTGCCACCAATAATGTGCCAGTGGCCTTTACTGTTCCACCACCGCCCACACCGACACCGACGCCAACACCGACACCATCCACACCGACACCGACTCCAACACCGACACCATCGCCAGCAATAGCTGGTCTTTGTCAGGGGCTGCCGGATTACACAACTTATCCTTCCGGCTGCGCTTCGGGCTTTGTGCAGAGCGGTGGCGTCTGTACCCGCTCCAATGCTTTTGCCTCGGCCTGTGCGCGGCATGGATCTGAATACGATCCAGCAACCTGTTCCTGCACCGGCACGAGTGGCGACGGTAATTCGCCTGTCTTGATTGACATTAATGGTGACGGGTTTGCGCTGACCAATGCCGCCAGCGGCGTCAACTTTGACATTGACGGTAACGGCTTCCCTAACCGCCTGGCTTGGACACTCAGCAGTACGGACGATGCTTGGTTAGCCTTAGACCGCAACGGCAATGGCACAATTGACAACGGCGCGGAACTCTTTGGCAACTATACTCCACAACCGAACCCGCCGAATGGCTTTATCCGCAATGGTTTCAACGCTCTGGCTGAATACGACAAATCGAATAGCGGTGGTAATAGCGATGGCAAAATCACCCGCCGCGACGACGTTTTTCGCAAACTGCGTCTCTGGCAAGACCGTAATCACAACGGCGTCTCTGAACCCGAAGAGCTTTCGCGTTTGCCAGCCTTGGATGTGGTGGCTATATTCCTTGATTATCGTGAGTCCAGGCGCATTGACGATAATGGCAACCGCTTCAAATTCCGCGCTAAAATTCGGGACCGTGCCAATGCGCGGGTCGGGCGTTGGGCTTGGGACGTTTTCCTTGTTGGAACACCTGCCTCATAGCACTTGTGTAAGCCTCATACGATAAAGCGCGGGGTTGATTCGTCAACCTCGCGCTTTTTCCTTGCCAAAACCCTTCGCTGGAAAAGGAGAAGCCGGTGATTGCCAGGGTCATAATCAAGCCTATCTGCAAAGTTTTCTAACCCAATCAAGCAAGAGCAAAAAATTGATTCACGCAAAACGCAATAAAGGGTTATAATCAGTTTTCCACCCGGCGCAAGTGTTCTGCGCGTACTACGTTCTGGTAATTGTGTGAAGCGGATTTGAAGATGAAAAGCTGCCCTGTTTGTAACGAACAATTTCCCGATAGCATAACTTTCTGCGCCAACGACGGCGAGGTGTTGGAGGCTGACCTGACTACTCTGGTCGGGCAAAAGCTGGATAACCAGTATTTCGTCGAATCGCTGCTCGGCAAGGGCGGGATGGGCGCGGTCTATCTGGCGCGGCATATTTTGCTGGGCGATAGAGTCGCGCTCAAGGTCTTGCCGCCGGAGATGCAGTCCAATACCGAGTGGCTCAAGCGTTTCCAGCGCGAAGGCCAGGCGGCGCGGCGGTTTCGCCATCCCAACGCCGTCACCGTCCACGATTTGCGCACCACGCCCGAAGGCATGATCTATCTGGTCATGGAATACATCGAAGGCAAAACGCTGGCGGCGGAATTACTGGAGAAAGGGCGCTACACGGCGGAAGAGGCGTTTTTCTTGCTCGAACCCGTGATGAGCGT
>JAYVJN010000337.1:0-3111 GCA_043769325.1 Acidobacteriota bacterium | reverse complement strand
ATCGCGCCGCGCCAACTGACCGAAGAAGATTTGCCGGCCATTGAAAAGCGTATGCGCGATTTGGCGAAGCGCAATCTGGCCTATCGCCGCGACGAAATCGCCAAAGCCGACGCGCTGAAAATCTTCGCTGAACGCGACGAACCGCTCAAGCGCGAACTGATTGACGACAAAAGCGGCGCAATCACGCGGGTTTATTATATTGACGGTTCGCCGTTTATAGATTTTTGCTTGGGGCCGCACGTCCCGAACACGAACAAGCTAAAGGCGTTTAAGCTGCTTTCGCTGGCCGGCGCATACTGGAAAGGCGACTCGGCTAACCCACAGATGCAGCGCATTTACGGCACGGCCTATTTCACGCAAGAAGAATTGGACGGCTGGCTCAAACAACGCGAGGAAGCCGAAAAGCGCGACCATCGGCGTTTGGGCAAACAACTCGACCTCTTTTCGATTCAAGACGATTACGGGCAAGGCTTCATTTTCTGGCATCCCAAAGGCGGCGCGATTCGCACGGAGATGGAAAATTATCTCCGCGAAGAGCTGTTAAAACGCGGCTACGGCTTGGTTTACACGCCGCACATCGCCAAACGCGACCTCTGGCAAACGAGCGGCCACGAGCAGAATTACGCCGATGGAATGTTTGCGCCGACGGAACTGGAAGACACGGAGTTTCGTCTCAAGCCGATGAACTGCCCGTTTCACATCGGCATCTACAAATCGCAGCCACGTTCTTACCGTGATTTGCCCTTGCGTTACGCCGAACTCGGCACAGTCTATCGCGCCGAATTGTCCGGCACGTTACATGGATTGTTGCGCGTGCGCGGCTTTACGCAAGACGACGCGCACCTTTTCTGCACGCCGGCCAACGTCATGGACGAAATCGGCGGCTGTGTGGATTTCGCGTTTGACGTTTTCAAAACCTTCGGCTTTGAGAAATTAAAAGTCGAACTTTCAGTCAAAGGCGAAGAGACCAACAAAGGCTATCTCGGCTCCAACGAAGATTGGGCGAACGCCGAAAAAGCCCTCGTCGGCGCGTTGGACAAACGCGGTCTGGAATACGAACGCATCGAAGGCGAAGCGGCATTTTACGGGCCGAAAATTGACATCAAGGTTGAGGACGCCATCGGGCGTTTATGGCAGCTTTCGACGGTGCAGTTTGACTTTAACTTGCCGGAACGCTTTGCGTTAGAGTTCACTGCTGAAGACGGCAAACCACATCGTCCGGTTATGGTGCATCGCGCTCTGTTTGGGTCGGTGGAACGCTTTTTCGGCGTCCTGATTGAGCACTACGCCGGCGCATTTCCGTTCTGGCTTGCGCCCGTGCAAGTCGTTGTGCTACCAATAACTGACCGCATCAACGATTACGCCGAAAGCGTGGCCGCGCAATTGCGGGCCGAGGGTTTTCGCGTCGAAGCCAACACCCGCAACGAAAAAATCGGGGCGAAAATTCGTGACGCGCAGTTGAATAAAGTCCCTTTCATGCTCGTTTGTGGCGACAAGGAATTAGAGGACGGCACCGTTGCCGTGCGTGAACGCAAACAAGGCGACATCGGCGCAATGCCCGTTGCCGCATTCTTGGAAATGGCGCGTAAGTTGAGAGAAACACGCGCTTTAGTAAATCAGTGCTGAGTGCTGAGGACTGAGTGCTGAGTTAGGATTATTCTTTTCTCAGCACTCAGCACTCAGTCCTCAGCACTCCTAACAAAGGAGGTGCTCTATCGCAGGTTTTCGAGGACGTGGGCCGCGCCATCAACCGCGTGCGCCGCAGATCCGTACTAACGAGAGAATTCGCGTGCCGCAAGTGCGCGTAATCGGGGCCGACGGCGAACAGTTGGGCATTCTGCATCCGCGCGAAGCGGTTCGCCAGGCGCGCGAGTTGGGGCTTGATTTAGTTGAGGTCGCGCCCAACGCCGATCCGCCCGTGTGTCGCATTATTGACTTCGGAAAGTATCAATACGAAGCCAAAAAGAAGGCGCACGAGGCCAAGAAAAACCAGGTCGTTATTGTTGTCAAGGAAATCAAATTCCGCCCCGCGACGGATGATCACGATTACGATTATCGCATTAAACATTCCCGCGATTGGCTTAATGAGGGTAACAAAGTCCGCGCCACGATTTTCTTTCGCGGGCGGGAAATGTCGCACCGCGATCTAGGTTACAAGATTCTCGAACGTGTCAAAAAAGATTTGTCTGACATCGGCGATGTGGAGGTGATGCCTAAAATGGAGGGCAACCAATTATTTATCATCATCGCCCCGAAACGCCAAAAAGTTGTCGTGAAAGCCGAACCCAAGCCGAAACCTGCCGCCGCCGCGCCAAAGGAAGTCGTGTCTGCGGCAACGGAAGTCGCGCCAACGCCGACAGAAGAGGCCACGCCGAAACCCGCGCCGCCGACGGAAGTAGCGATAGTGCCGGCTGACTCGTAAAATTTGCGCGAAATGCCTTTGCGGGCCTGACTTTTGCGCCATTTAGGGTATAATCACCCTTTGGCCCAACGGCCCAAATATTCGCTATCAGCATTGGAGAATAACTGTTATGCCGAAACTTAAAACACATAAGGGCGCAGCGAAGCGTTTTCGCACTACCGCGTCCGGCAAAGTCAAACGCGGTCACAGCCATGCCCGCCACATTTTGACCAAAAAGTCCACCAAACGGAAACGCAACCTGGACATTGACACTTACGTTTCCGATGGCGACGCTGGCCGTGTAGCCGGTATGTTGCCTTACGGAAGAAGCTAAATGATGAATGATGAATGATGGGTTATGAAGCCGGAGCATTCTTTTCCATCATCCATCGTTCGTAATTCATAATTCATAATTTTTTAGGAGGATTATTATGCCTCGTGTTAAACGTGGGAATAAGCGCACCGAAAAGCGCAAAAAGATTTTAGCCTTAGCCAAAGGTTATCGCGGGACTAAATCTAAGTTATATCGTTCTGCCAAAGAATCCGTCGAACGCGCCTTGAATTTTGCTTATACCGGGCGCAAGTTGAAGAAACGCGATTTTCGCGGCCTGTGGATTGTGCGCATCGGGGCCGCGGCGCGTCTCAACGGCATGAACTATTCACAGTTTATGCACGGCCTGAAACTCGCCGGCATTGAATTAGACCGGAAA
>JAYVJN010000336.1:0-3204 GCA_043769325.1 Acidobacteriota bacterium | reverse complement strand
ACGACTTACATTCCGGGCGAAGGCCACAACCTGCAAGAACACTCAATCGTGTTGATTCGCGGGGGCCGCGTCAAGGATTTGCCGGGCGTGCGCTACCACGTTATTCGCGGCACGCTGGATGCCGTCGGCGTGGCGAACCGTAAACAGAGCCGTTCCAAGTATGGCGCGAAACGTCCCAAAGCGGGCGCCGCCGCCGGAGCGAAAAAGAAATAAGGATGAGGGATGAAGGCGGAAAGATGAAAAAAACGCTTCACCCTTTATCCTTTCGCCTTCATCCTTAAAAGAGTTGTTATGCCAAGACGTAGAATTGCAGTCAAACGCGCTATTTTGCCAGACCCGATTTACAACAGCCCGTTGGTGACTCGTTTCATCAATGGTTTGATGTGGGCCGGTAAAAAGTCCACCGCCGAGGGCATCTTTTATCAGGCTTTGCAAAAAGTCAGCGAAAAGACCGGCGAAGAGCCGCTCAAGATGTTTAAGCGCGCAATTGAGAACACGCGCCCGCAGGTGGAAGTGAAAAGTCGTCGCGTAGGCGGCGCAAACTACCAAGTTCCTATCGAAGTTCCGAGCGACCGGCGCGGCGCGCTGGCGATTCGCTGGCTGGTCAACTACGCGCGTAACCGTAGCGAAAAAACTATGGTTGACCGCTTGGCAAACGAATTTATTGACGCCGCCAATAATCGCGGCAACGCAGTCAAAAAGAAAGACGAAACGCACCGTATGGCTGACGCCAACAAAGCGTTCGCGCATTATAAATGGTAAGAACTTGGAGTTTTGAGCTTGGAGCTTAGTAATAACTAACTAAAGCTCCAAACTTTAACACCTAAGCTCTAAAGACAATGGCGAAAAACGATTTAAACAAATTCCGAAACATCGGCATCATGGCGCATATTGATGCCGGCAAGACGACTACAACTGAGCGTGTGCTCTTTTATACGGGCGTCTCGCACAAAATCGGAGAAGTCCACGAAGGCACGGCCACGATGGACTGGATGCCGCAAGAGCAAGAGCGTGGCATTACCATCACCTCTGCCGCGACAACCTGTTTCTGGAAGCGTTCCGGCACGGAATATCGCGTCAACATTATTGATACGCCGGGCCACGTTGACTTCACTATGGAAGTTGAACGCAGCTTGCGCGTTTTGGACGGCGCAGTGGCAGTTTTTGACGGCGTCGCCGGCGTGGAACCGCAATCCGAAACCGTCTGGCGTCAGGCTGATAAATATGGCGTCCCGCGCATCTGCTTCATCAACAAATTAGACCGCGCCGGCGCGTCCTTTGACCGTTCCTTTGAATCCATCATCACGCGCTTGGGGGCCAACCCCGTCGCTATCCAAATCCCGATTGGTTTGGAAGACAAGCTAACCGGCGTCGTTGACCTTATCACCATGAAAGCGATTGTCTGGAAAGACGAATCGAAAGGCGCGGAATACTCGGTGGAAGAAATTCCGGCGGATTTGCAAGCCCGCGCCGCCGAGATGCGTGAGAAAATGGTCGAAGCCGCCGCGACGGTTGATGATGATTTGATGGGCAAATACCTTGAAGGCGAAGAAATCTCAGAAGCGGAAATCCGCGCCGCCTTGCGTAAAGGTACGCTTAATTTAGAACTCGTGCCGGTTGTCACCGGTTCGGCTTTCAAAAATAAAGGCGTGCAGACATTGCTTGACGCGGTGGTTGATTACCTGCCCAGCCCGCTTGATATTAAGCCAATGGAAGGCATCAATCCCAAAAACGATGCCATTGAAACACGCCTGGCAGACGAAAGCGCGCCGTTTTCCGGCCTTGTTTTCAAGATTATGGGCGACAAGCACATCGGCCAATTGTCCTTTGTGCGCATATACAGCGGCAAAATCGCCGCCGGTTCTTACGCCTACAATTCAACCAAAGGGAACAAAGAGCGCGTAGGCCGTTTGATGCGGATGCACGCCAATAAGCGCGAGGATATTGATGAAGCTTCGGCGGGCGAAATCATTGCCATCGGCGGCATGAAGAGCGTCACGACGGGCGATACGGTCTGTTCCGAAAACGAGCCTATTATCTTGGAGGCAATGGAGTTTCCCGAACCGGTTATCCGCGTTGCGGTGGAACCCAAAACCCGCGCCGACCAAGACAAACTCAGCATTGCTTTAGGCCGCCTGGCGCAGGAAGACCCTTCTTTCCGTGTCACTTCAGACCATGAAACCGGCCAGACCATCATCGCCGGTATGGGCGAACTGCATCTGGAAATCATCGTTGACCGCATGAAACGCGAGTTCGGCGTTGAGGCCAATGTCGGCAAACCGCAAGTTGCTTACCGCGAAACGATTACGCGCTCCGCGCCGGGTAAAGCAATCTTCAAACGGCAGACCGGCGGGCGCGGTCAATACGCCCATGTCGAGTTAGAAATTGAACCGGCCCCAGGCGAAGGTTTCGTTTTTGAGAGCAAAGTCGTCGGCGGCTCTATCCCCCGCGAATTTATCAAACCGACAGAGCAGGGCATTAAAGACGCTTTGGAACGCGGCTATCTCGCCGGCTACGAATTAGTGGACATCAAAGTCCGCCTCCTCGACGGCGGTTTCCACGAAGTTGACTCGGACGAACGGGCCTTCATTATTGCCGGTTCACTCGCTTTTCAGGATGCCGTCAAACAATCCGGCCCGGTGTTGCTGGAACCGATTATGAAGGTTGAAGTAGTCACGCCGGAAGATTATATGGGCGCGGTTAACGGAGACTTGAATCGGCGTCGCGGACAAATCGAAAAGATGGAGCCGCGCACGGGTGGGGCGCAAATCATCACCTCGTATGTGCCTCTGTCAGAAATGTTTGGTTACACCACCGACCTGCGTTCGGCCACACAAGGCCGCGCTACTTCGACCATGCACTTTGCACGTTACGACCAAGCGCCGCGCAATGTAGCCGAAGAAATTATCGCCAAAGTACAAGGCGCAGCCAAATAACGAACTTTAGATTTTTTAGGAGAAAATCATGTCGAAGCAGAAATTTGACCGTAGTAAGCCGCACGTCAACATTGGCACGATTGGGCACGTTGACCACGGCAAGACCACTTTGACCGCCGCCATCACGACTGTTTTGGCGAAGCACAACCCGAATATCAAGGTGCGGGCGTTTGATTCGATTGATAACGCGCCGGAAGAGAAGGCGCGCGGCATCACGATTGCGACGGCGCACGTTGAATACGAGACGTCGAACCGCCACTACGCCCAC
>JAYVJN010000335.1:0-5320 GCA_043769325.1 Acidobacteriota bacterium | reverse complement strand
CGCGTGAGGCGTTCTCCTGTTCTCCCGTTCTCCCGTTCTCCCGCTCCCGGCAACGGTTCTTGAGCCGTGCGGCAAGGCGGTTTGGCGCGTCCGAGTTGGCGAAAGACGGCGTCCGTCGCTTCTTCGGCTAAACTACGGTAGGTGGTTAGTTTACCGCCGACAATGGAGAGCAGTCCGCGAAATTTGGGGGCATGGTCGTGAATAAAATGGCGGCGCGTGATACCGGCGGGCCGGTTAGCCGCGACAAAGGGCAGGGGACGCACGCCGGAATAGGTGTAAAGCACGGATTCGCGGTTTAATTGCGCGTCAGGGAAAAGCCAGTTGGTCTCGTCAAGCAGATAGGCGATTTCGCTTTCGGTGGCGGATACGTTGTCTAAATCGCCTGTGAACGGCAAATCCGTTGTCCCGATGAGGCATAATCCTTGCCAGGGAATAATGAAAAACGGGCGGCGGTCAGAACGCGCTTCGACGTAAATCGCGCCGTCGGGTGCGCCGGTAAAGGGTTGCACGACAATGTGGCTGCCCTTCGTGCCGCCAATCAGTGTGGCGTGTGGCGTGTGGAGTGGGGAGTTGTCCGGTTGCCGGAGAATTTTGTCAACCCAAGGGCCGGCGACGTTTAAGACGACGGGCGCGCGGGCCGTGTGGTCGCCGTTTTTGTCGGTGTATTCCACGCCGCAGACCGCGCCGTTTTCGGTGATGAGCCGCGAGACGCAAGCGTAAGTGCGTATTTCCGCGCCATGAGTCTGCGCGTCGAGGGCGTTTTCGACGACTAAACGCTCAGGATACTCGACTTGGGCGTCGTAATAGACCGCCGCGCCCTGGAGTTTCTCGCTCCGCAAACCTGTCGCTTGGCGCAAGGTTTCGGCGTGACTCCAAAAACGGTGATTGCTTAACGATTTATCAAACGAAAGCGCGTCGTAGGCGAGCATTCCGGCGCGTATCATCCACTTGGGGCGGCGGTTGGCTTCGCCGTAGAGCGGCACAACCATCGCCAGAGGCTTGACCAGATGCGGCGCGATGCGTAACAAAATCTCGCGTTCGCGCAGGGATTCGCGCACCAGACCGATTTCGCCGTATTCCAGATAGCGCAACCCGCCGTGAATCAGCCGCGTTGACCAACCCGAAGTGCCGCACGCCAAATCGCCCTTGTCCAACAGCAAGACGCGCAAACCGCGCAACGCCGCGTCACGCGCAATTCCCGCGCCGTTGATGCCGGCTCCGATGATGATGGCGTCGTAATCGTGTGCCACAATGCTGCTTAACGTAACTTACAGAAGTCCATTTTTAACGCAAAGACGCCAGGATGCAAAGGCGCAAAGTAAAGCGGCGCAATAAAAGTGGCGTTAAGCGCGGGCTAACCGTTTGGCTATGTGGCTGTAAACTTGGTGGTTAAAGGCGAGTCCGACGCAAGGCTCAAGCGGCGCGGTCAAGTTGCGCGCGCCAAACCGCAAAGTCTGCCGGTGTCAAAGCGTTCATGGCTGCCGTGATGCGAGCAATATCTTCCGGCGTTAAATCCATCCCGTCAGGGTCGTCGCCGCCGGCAATCTCGCCAGCCAAGTCTTGCTCAACCCCTTGAAGCCGTTGCTCAAGCTCTTGCAGGTATTTTTTACGAGTCTGTTCCGACATAATTTAGAATTGTACCTCAATTCGCTTTTCGGCCAAATACTTAGACAATACTTTGAGCGAGGAACTATCGTCAGCCAAGTCAAAAATCATCCGCCGTTCACTGCCATGCCGTAGCCACAAATCTTTCCCGCCATGCAGCATCAACTCATTCAACGTAGCAACACCGGCCCAAGCGCGTGGCAAACGGGCGCGGTCAGAAGCTACCAATGGGGCATCATAGCCAAAACGCGCCCAAGTGAAGTAGCCGTTTAGCTCATTGCGGCGAGAATAGTCGCCAGCGGCCCAGGTTGCCAGATACGCCAGGCCCTGCGCCCGTGCGCCAACAACTTGCCGCAAGAATGAGAATAACCCTAATTGCTTGGGTGCGATAGGTTTCCGAACCGTGAAGAAATCGTTGTGAAAATAAAGCCCGCCGCTATTATCCCGCCGTAAGGTTCGTTCTTGCAAGATAAGCCAGGGATGAAACGACTCAAAGAACAGGGCCAGGCTAAACCTTTTATGTAAACTCACCGCAATCTCAGCATCGTCCAACGCGCCTATCATTTGGGCGACCTCTGTGTCAGCCAAAACGCGCCCGAACATTTGCGCCGACAACGCCGCCGCGCCAGGCGCGTAACGCACGGCGACACCCTGCGGAATCAGCCAATCCGGGGAGTCAAAGAGGCGGCTCATGCGCGGGCCAGACGTTTGGCTATGTGGCTGTAAACTTGGTGGTTAAAGGCGAGTCCGACGTGCGTGCCGGTGACTTCAAAGTCGTCGGCGTTGTTGTTGATGCAAGACTGCCAGTCCACCACGCCGTCGAATTTGGTGTAGATGGCGGCTTGGCGAATCGCCGGGGAGAGTTCGTTTTGCAGCGCGTTGACCGCCGGACATTCGCAAAAGCCGGTGAAACACTCATCGGGGCGCGTCGCGCCCGGCGCGGCGAAAATGCGGCGGCGAATGTTTTCTGCGGTGCGTAAGACCCAAGGATGCGAGCGCACGCCGCGAAAGGGCGTGCCAAGCGTAATCAGTGAGGCAACTTTTTCGGGGCGCGTGATGGCGACGGAGCGCGACAAAATACCGCCCAAACTGTGGCCGATGAGGTGGACTTGGCGGCCCGTGTCGGCGTAGGCTTGGGCGACGGTTTTGTCCAGCTTTTGCGTTAAAGTGTTGAGGCAATCGGCGTTCCAGCCAATGCCGGACATATAGGGCGTGTAGCCGATGCGCTTGAGCCAGAGATAAAGCTCGACGAGGTAAAAGTCCGCGCCCATAAAGCCCGGCACGACAACCACCGCCGAACCGTCGCCTTTCGGCGCGCCCAAACCGAAATAGACGGGCGCAATGTGCAGCATCGCCCAGTCTAGCCCCGTCAGCGATTCCAACCAGAGGGGCCGCTCAACGGCTTGTAATCCGCGTTCAAAAAAGGTCGGCGCAATTGCCATAATGTTGTGCATCGTGAACCATATGATAAAGAGCGTGCGCAAGCGACCCTTCCTAACCTGCCAGGTGGGTTAAAGCTAATCCCTTGAATAACCTCTCAGGTTAGGAAGGGTCGCTTGCGCACGCTGCCGCCATTGCCTAATCTCTAACTGTAAACGGCTTTTTTGCGTCTCGGTTTAGCCTTCGCTTTAACTTCGGTTTTGGATGCGGGCGCGTCTATGCCGGCGCGTTCGCGTAATTCGGCAAACGATTCATCCAACAGCTTTTTGAATCGCGTCACGTCGGGCATGGCTTGTGCGTCTGCGGTCAGGCCGAAGTAGAGCCTTTGGTCGTAGCTGAAAATAGCACAACCCAAGCCCAGCGCATAACCAATCGGGACGTGCGGATACTGCGCCGTCATTTTGTGGCCTAACACATAAAGCGGAACTTGCGGCCCCGGCACGTTAGTTGCGACCATGTTGTAGGGCGGCACGGGAGTTGTCGCCAATTGGCCGATGACCGCTTGCAAGGGCGCGGGCAGCATTCCGTACAACGCGCCGACCATGCCCAAACCTTCTGCCAGACGCGCCATTTTCATCAGGCCCGTCTTATGGTTGACATATTTGAAACGCGCCAGAGGGTCGGGCATATCAAGCGGAATTTCCACCGGCAAAATCGAAATCAGATTGCCCAAAGCACCGCGCTGCTCGGCTTGGCGCAGACTGACCGGAACCATAAACCGCACTGAGCGACCCGCTGTTTCCTGTCCGTGCGCCTGTGCGTAACGCGCCACCGCGCCGCTCAGAGTGGTTAAAACCACGTCGTTGACCGTGCCGTTGAGCGCGCCGCGAATGGCCCTCGCCTCTGCGAAAGAAAATTCGCTCCAGGCAAAGGTGCGTTGCCCCGAACACGGGCCGTTAAAGGGCAGCATATTGGGCGGCGCGATAACGGCGGGCAAGACTCCGCTCAAATGCGGTAAAACGCCTAACGTCTGCGGGTTGGCAAAGGCTTGCGTCAATTGCATAAGGCCCGTCTGCATCTCCGTCCAACGGTTTAAGCCTTCCTGCAAACCGCCAATCACAGAATCGAAAAAAGCGCGGGTCGGGTCGGGTTTAGGTGGCGGCGGTGCGGCTTGGGGCGGCGGGGGAACCGGCGTTGGCACGGGCGAAATGTCGAAGATAATTTTCACCAAATCCACGCCCGAAATGCCGTCCACCATGCAATGATGAACTTTGGAAATCATCGCCGAACGCCCGCCGGCAAGCCCACGCACGACATACAATTCCCACAGAGGCTTGTCGCGGTTGAGCATCGAACTCCATAATTCGCCGGCCAACTGCGCTAACTCCGCGTCGCCGCCGGGCGCGGGCAATTCACGCGCAAAAATGTGCTTGGAGATGGCGAAATCTTCGGCCTGTTCCCAGGTCGGATGGCTGAAGTTGAAAGGGTCGGGCGTGACTTTTTGCCCAAAACGCGGGACGAGGTGGAGCCGTTCGGCGATATGCCGCGTGAAATCTTCGTGCGACAAATCGCCGTCAAAAACGCTCACGCTGCCGATGTGCAAAGGGGCCTCTTTTTTCTCCAGATAGAGAAAAGCGGCGTCCAGCGTGGTTAGTCGGCGATTTAGATTGGGCGGTTTCATCGTTAGGCTACCTCAGCCAAAGTTTCCTCAAGTTCGCGGGGCAAAGTGACCAAAACAAACCATTCGCGGGGGCAAAATAACGCTTCGCCATCGTCGTCAATAACTCCAATGCGTTCAGTGTGTTCCGCGAGTTGCACCGGATACAGTTTGCGCGGCGTGAGTGTATCGTCTTCATGGCTGACGCACACGGCCCAAGCCGACAAAGGCTTGCGCCCGTCGGCGCGATAGGTAAATTCACGCGCCGGCTCAAGTTCGCCGCGCATCATCAAACCCACTTCGACGATACCGCGTTTCAGGCTGGCAAAATCTTCTTCATTCATAGCCATTCGTCCACCATATCCCGAAAGTCCTTTAATTGCTGCCGGGTTAGGTCAGACTTCTCATTTTTCGCGTATAACGTCAAGAGAAAGATGTAACCACGCGCATCGGCAAAATAATAAATGATACGCAACCCGCCGCGTTTGCCGCGCCCGCCGACGCGCCAACGGACTTTTCGCAAGCCGCCTCCGCCAGGTATCACAGGGCCGAAAGTTGGGTTTTCCAGTAACGATTCTTGAAACTCAAAATACTCGTCATCGCTCAAATAATCTGACAGGCGTTTGGTAAATTCAGGCGACTCGCGGAAACTGTAAAGTATTTCCGCCATTATTCTTC
>JAYVJN010000334.1:0-3997 GCA_043769325.1 Acidobacteriota bacterium | reverse complement strand
CCGGGCCGCGTCTTTCGCCGCGACACGCCCGACGCCACGCATAACCCGATGTTCTTTCAAGTCGAAGGTTTATGCGTTGACAAAGGTATTTCCATGGCGCACCTCAAAGGCACGATGGGCGAATTCTTGCAAAGGCTATTCGGCCCGCAAACCAAGACGCGCTTTCGTCCTTCGTATTTTCCTTTCACCGAACCGAGCGCGGAGTTTGATTTTAGCTGCTTCAAATGCGGTGGAGCAGGCTGTAATGTCTGCAAACAATCGGGTTGGATAGAACTAGGTGGCTGCGGCATGGTGCACCCCAACGTGCTTCGGGCGGTGGGCGTTGACCCCGAAGTGTACACCGGCTTCGCCTTCGGCCTGGGCATTGACCGTATGTGCGCGCTCATGTACGGCCTCGACGACATCCGCTTATTGTTTGAAAACGACATCCGGTTTTTGTCGCAGTTCAGTTAGAATTATGCGTGGGAGGTGTCAGATGAGCTTAACAAAATTCGTGGGAGTAATTGAAAACGGCCAGATTCGTTTTGCGGAAAATATCAAACTGCCGGAAACGGGCTTGGTTTATATCGTATTGCCGGAAAGCGAAACCAAAAAGGAGAAAAGGGTTTATGACCCTGGCCCGGAAACCGGCGAGGTGCCGGAAAGTTTGTCTGTTCGCAGCCCGCGCCTGGTTAGCCCTGACCAGGCCGAACGCTTAAAAAAGCGCATTATCAGAGTCCGCAAAAATGACTGAATATGACAGCCGCAATTATAGCCCTGCCGCACCGGTTGGGTTAGTAGAGTTGACCAATCCCCACACCGGCGTCGTGTTAGAGAGTGTGCCAATGTTACTGGACACCGGCGCAGACACCACCTTGCTCCCGCGCCAAGCCCTTGAGCAAATTGGCTTAACGCCGGATGACGACTTGGGGGAAGACTTGGCCGGATTTGACGGCAAGGGTGGATTTTATTCGGGCGTCACCCTGTTGTTGACTTTCTTGGGGGTTGAATTTGAGGGTAAGTTTCTGGTGCTTGACGATAGGCACGGCATTCTAGGGCGCGACATACTCAACAATTATGTGTTGCTGTTTGACGGGCCGGAACATATCTGGCGTGAAATTATTGGCGAAGAAAAACTAGTGTGACGTGAAATGGGTTGGGCGATGCCATACATTGCTAAGTTGAAACAAGGTGAAACGGTGCAATTTCGTCCGCGTGGCAACTCCATGCGCGGCAAAATCGAATCAGGCCAGCTTTGTACAGTTGAACCAATGGTGGACGCTGCTGCTTTGCAAGTTGGCGACATTGTTTTATGCAAAGTCAACGGCCGCGAGTATTTACATCTCATCAAAGCGACGCAGGGGCCGCGCTTTCAAATCGGCAACAATCGCGGATACATCAATGGATGGGTGAGTGTAAACGCAATTTTCGGACGTTGTGTAAAAGTTGAAGACTAACTTTAGTATATGAACATTAGTTATAATTGGTTACGCGAATTGGTAGCAACAAAGATGACGCCGCCGGAGTTGGCGCGGCGTTTGACGTTTGCGGGTTTGGCGGTGGAAGCCGTGCATCCGGCGGGCGATGATTTTGTGCTGGAACTGGATTTGACCTCGAATCGCGGCGATTGTTTATCGCATCTGGGCGTGGCAAGGGAAGTGGCGGCGTTGGAATCGTCCCAAGTGCAAAGTTCAAAGTTCAAGGTTCAAAGTATTGCCGGACGCGCCGAAGATTTCGCGGCGGTGGAGATTCTTGACGCGGATTTGTGTCCGCGTTATGCGGCGCGGATTGTGCGGGGCGTGAAAATAGGGCCGTCGCCGGAGTGGTTAGCGCAGCGTTTGGAAGCCATCGGGCAGCGTCCGCTCAATAATGTGGCGGACATTACCAATTACGTCTTGTTTGAGTTAGGCCAACCATTGCACGCTTTTGATTTAGCAAAACTAGCGGGACGGAAAATCGTTGTGCGCCGCGCCCGCGCGGGCGAGAGAATGAAGACACTGGACGATGTGGAGCGCGTTTTTGACGACCAGATGCTGCTGATATGCGACGAAACGCGCGCCGTCGCGGTGGCTGGCGTAATGGGCGGGCTAGATACGGAAATTACCGACGCGACAACTGACGTGCTGCTGGAAAGCGCATATTTCACGCCGTCAACCGTGCGGCGCACCTCGCGTTTGTTGGGGTTGTCAACCGAAGCCTCCAAGCGTTTTGAACGTGGCGTTGACCCCGAAGGCATCCTCCGCGCACAAGAACGCGCCGTCGCCCTGATTTGCGAAATTGCGGGCGGCACAGCAACGGAAAACGCCATTGACGTTTATCCTGACAAGCATCAACCGGTCACACTGAGTTTGCGGCCTGAGCGTGTCAAAACGATAAGCGGCCTGGACGTTCCGGCAGAGGAAATCGAACTCATCCTAACCGCGCTTGGTTTTGTGCCGCAGAGCGAACCGGACACAATCTGCAATTGGCAGGTTCCGTCCTGGCGGCACGATATGGAGCGCGAGGAAGATTTAATCGAAGAGGTGGCGCGGTGCGCGGGTTACGACAAAATCCCCGATATGCTGCCGCCAGCCGCCAGTGCCGGTGAATTTTTGCCTAACGATAACCGCCGTCGCGCTTTGCGGCGCGAAATGGCCGCCAACGGGTATGACGAGGCCATCAAATTCAGTTTTATCAGCGACGCCCACGACGAAAGTTTGACCTATTTGCCGGATTTAGACACCGGCGCGGGCTTTATTACGCTGAGTAACTCTATTTTGGAGCATTCGCCGCGTATGCGCCCGTCGCTGATTACAGGGTTATTGGAAGCAACCCGGCATAATTTTAACCAAGGCGTGCGCGATGTGCGTTTATTTGAGTTGGGACGAATTTTTGCCGCCGGCCAACCATTGCCGGCAGAACGTGAGGCATGGGCTTTACTGGCAACGGGACGCGCGCTTGAAGAAAATGTTGCCGCGACCACTCGTGAGTTGGATTTCTTTGACCTTAAAGGAGTTATCGAAGTGGCGGCGGCGGCGATGGGTTTGCCTCCATTGAGATTTGAGCCGGCTGAGGCCAAACATTTACAGCCCGGACAAACGGCCAGCATCTGGTTAGGGGATGGCCGCGTGGTTGGATTTCTGGGGCGGTTACGAGAAGAGGTTTCAGCCATTTACAAATTCCGCCAGGCGGTGTATCTTGCAGAGTTAGATTTAGCCAATTTGTTGCGCGCGGAGGCTGCTTTGGTACGCTATTCGCCGTTGCCTCGATTTCCAGCGATTGTGCGAGACTTCTCTTTATTAGTTGCTCGCCGCGTTACTTGGGCTGAATTACAACACGCGGTTTTCGATTTACAACTTGAGTATTGCCAAAGCGCGCAATTAGTTGGCGTTTATGAAGGCGCAAATGTCCCTGAAGGGCAGAAATCGGTGACTATTCGTTTACATTACCGTGACGCCGAACGCACCTTGCGCGACGAAGAAGCTGAGGCTGAACATAAACGCATCATAAACGCTTTAGGCCATAAGTTTGGAGCGCAGCAAAGTGCTTAATGCGCCGCGCTTTTGCGCTTTTGTTTGGCTGGTATCCCCCGAACTTAACCTTGAACTGGCCTACCGGTGCGGGTTGTGAGACTATGCCTTGCGCTTAAAGCGATTAAGCGGCATAATTAAGCAACAGGAAACGGGGCCTGAAAAATTAATGGAGAAGGTGATGGTCGGATCCTCTGGCTTGGAAAAATTTTCGCACCTAGAAGACAAAATCTACCGCACGATTGAACTGACGAAAACACTGCGTCAGGAAAAAGACGATCTGGAGCGTGAGGTTTCTTCGGTGCGCCGTGAGCTTGGCTCATTGCTCTCGGAAAAGGAACGCTTGGAAGGTCAAGTGGAACGCCTTCTGACTGAAAGAGATACAATTCGCCTCAAAGTTGAGGCGATGCTCGACGCGATTGCCGTAGTTGACCCCGAAATGGCGGAGGCGATTCGTAGATGACCAGACCTTCATCCAATGGTTTAAATTCAACTCGCGGCGGGCCGGC
>JAYVJN010000333.1:0-9379 GCA_043769325.1 Acidobacteriota bacterium | reverse complement strand
AACGAGATTCCTTTTTAGTTAAATACTGACGCCAACTTTATTCTACTAAAAACTCGTTTCTTTTGTTTTTTAGATCACCTTTTTTGGCGAAGGTATTGTAACGGGAATAATGTAACAACGGCGAGCGGCGGAGCGATTGACAACGTCAACGCTACCAGTGTCTTGACCGTTACCAACTCCGCTTTTAACGGAAACACCGGCGGTTTCGGCGGTGCAATTTCCAGCGACGGCACGGCGACGATTACGAACTCGACCTTTAGCTCAAACACCGGAGCCGCGGGCGGAGCTATCAGTAACGGCGGAGTGCTGAATGTTACCGGCTGCACATTCACTAACAACACCGCTAACACCACCGGCGCGATCGAACAAGGCGGCGGCGCGATTTACAGCAGTGCTAATCTAGTGGCGGCAAATGTAACGATTACGGGTTCGACATTCACCG
Organism: Acidobacteriota bacterium; assembly: GCA_043769325.1. Lineage (GTDB taxonomy): Bacteria > Acidobacteriota > Blastocatellia > Pyrinomonadales > Pyrinomonadaceae > JAYVJN01. Next base: position 8,937 of record JAYVJN010000333.1, on the reverse strand, counting down.
GGAATATGAAAACCGGCAACGGCGGCGGCGGCGCAATCCAAAACCGGATCGGCTCGATGATCATCACTAACACGAATTTTACCGGCAACTCGGCGTTGGACACCGGCGGTGCCGTGCATAATCTTGATGTAATCAACATCAGCGGTTGTAATTTTACAAATAACAGCGCAACCATCATCAGCGCATCCGCTCAGAACGGCACCGGCGGAGCGATCAGCAATCAGGGTAGCGGACAAATCACGATTGCTAATTCGCTCATTACCGGAAACTCGGCGACGAGTCACGGCGGCGGTATTTATTATCAGTCTAACGCCACCACCGGACCATTTATGAACGTCACTAATTCGACCATTTCAAACAACACATCAAACTCTGACAGCAACACGACCGGCGACGGCGGCGGATTTTATATCACCGGCTCAGGCGTGGTAACCGTTACAGGATCGACCATTAGCGGCAATATCGCCATCAAAGGTGCGCCGCTGCCCAACACTACGGGCGATGGTGGCGGTTTTGATGTCGTCGGCGCGTTGACCTTGATTAACAGCACCGTCAGCGGCAACTTCGCGGGAGGCAATTACGGCGGCGTTAAGGACTCAAATCCCGGCGGCTCGGCTGATATTGTGAATCTGTTCAATTCAACGATTGTCTCTAACCGGGCCGCCGGAAATGTCGGCGGATTCGGCGTGGATAGCGTCTCGGATGCTAATGATCAGGCGGTTCGCAACACGATAATTGCCAATAACGTCGCTACCGGCGGCACGGCGCAGGATGTGTTTAGCACTACTTCCGCTCCGATCAACTCGCAGGGCTACAATTTAATCAGAAACACAACCGGCGCGACCATCGGCGGCACGACGACGGGAAATATCACCGGCGTTGACCCGCGGCTTGACAATGTGTTGCGCTATCACGGCGGCACGACGCAGACCCATGCCCCGCTGCAAAACAGCCCCGTGATTGACGCCGGCAACAGTGCCGGTACAGGTCTTACAACTGACCAACGCGGCGCGGGTTTCGCTCGCGTGTTTGACCAGCCCGGCATCACCAATGTTGCCGACGGCGCGGACATCGGCGCGTTTGAAGCGCAAGGGCCATCGTTGAGCGGGCGCGTGAGCAACGCCGCCAACATTGGTCTGCCCAATATTCCGCTCACTCTCAGCGGCAACCAAGAGCGCGTGGCGCTGACCGATAACAATGGCGTCTATTCTTTTGCCGGAATCCCTGCCGGTGGCAATTACAGCGTCATTCCCAACAGCGCGGCCTACGCTTTCACTACGCCCCGCGCCGATTTCTCCAATCTCAACGCGGCGCAAACACAGAATTTCACGGCCCAAGCCGGAACCGCGCCGTCAGCCATTCCACCTTTGAGCGATGATTTTAGCGGCGCGGCGCGTGATTCCACCAAGTGGAATTTAGGTATTCTCAGCTATCCGTTGGGTTCTTTTGACCCGCAAGTCGGAGTCGCGCAACAGGCCGGCCAACTCATTATTACGCCCCGCGCTAATCAGACCGGGCGGCATTACGGCGGCTATGTCTCGGTCAACAACTACGATTTGAGCGGCGGCCAAGCGAGCGTCGAACTTGTGCAGGCCGGCGCGGGCGGCAGCGAAGCCGCTTTTTCTATCGGCGAAGGGCCGGAGAATTTTGCCCGCTTTCTCGTCGTCTCGCCCAGTGGCAACCAACCGTTGCCTGGCGCGCCGGTGGTCAACGGCGGGCCGCAAGCGCCTTTCGAGGCGACGATGCCCATGTTGATGTTTCAACTCGTCCAGAACGGGCAGGTTTTCCTCAACATCGCCATCCCGTATGACCCCGTCGCGCACCGCTTCTTGCGTTTCCGGCACTTCGCTCCCGCCAACGAAATCATCTTCGAGACCAGCCCCGACGCCACCCTCTGGACCGAACGCGCCCGCGGCTCATTGGGCGAACGCACTGTCCAAGCTATCACCGTCGAACTCGCCGGCGGCACCGCGGGCGCGGCCACCAATCCGGGGCCGGTTATCTTTGACAACCTCGTCACGCAGGTCGTCAACGCGCGGTTCGCGCTCTCCGCCGTGACCGTCAGCGAAGGCGCGGGGGCCGTCACGCTGAATGTCACCCGCGCCGGCTTGACCAACCTCGCTTCGACAGTGGAATTCTTCACTGCCGACGGCACGGCGACGCAGCGCACCCGCTATGTCACCTCGTCCGGCATCCTCAATTTCGCCCCCGGAGAATCCGGCAAAACCATTTCCCTCATCATCTTGGATAACGCTCTGGTGGACGGCGCGCAGACCTTCGATGTCTTCTTAGGCCCCGGTTTGGGGATGGGCGTCAACGGCCCCGGGCGCGTCATCGTGACCGTCAACGACAACGACGCGCCGCCCATCACCACAAATCCCTTGGACACGCCGCGCTATTTCGCCCGCCAGCAGTATTTCGACTTCCTCAGCCGCGTCCCCGACCAGGCGGGCGAAGATTTCTGGACGAATGAAATCGCCCGTTGCGGCGCGGATGCGGCCTGCGCTTACCGTCGTCGTTATGAGGTCTCCAACGCCTTCTTCTTCGAGTTGGAGTTTCAGAAATCGGGCGCGTATGTTTATCGTTTGTATCGCGCCGCGTTTGGCAACACCCAACCCTTTCCTAATCCCGGGCCGGATTCCGGCAGCCCGATTCTGGCGGCGCATCTGCCTCGCCAGGCTGTCTTTGAACCAGACCGCGCCCGCATTGACTCTGCCAATCTCGCGGCCTCGCAATTGGCTTTGGCAAACGCTTTCGTCCGGCGCACAGCCTTTAACGCGCGTTACCCAACAATACAAACCGCCGACCAATTCGTGGACGCCCTTCTCGCTAACATCCAGACATCCAGCGGCGTCAGTTTGGTCTCGCAACGCGCGGCTTTGATAAATCTGCACAATAGCGGCGGGCGCGGGGCCGTCTTGTACCGCTTGGCTGACGACGATGCAGCCGGCAATCCCATCAACAACCGCCCGTTTATTGACGTCGAATACAACCGTTCATTTGTCTTGACGCAATACTTCGGCTACCTGCGGCGCGACCCCGACCTCGGCGGCATCAACTTCTGGTTCGGCCAGGTCACCCGCTTCCCCTTGCGTGACGCGCGCGGGCAAAACGGTATGGTCTGCGGCTTCATCAATTCCGGTGAATACCAGACCCGCTTCAGCAGCGTGGTGACGCAAAACGACGCCAACTGCCCGCAATAGCGGGTAACTGCGGCATCAAACCAGACGCCCGGAGAAAACAACGGCGGTTCGGATTATTCCGGCCCGCCGTTGTTGCCTTAAAACCGGTTTGATTCTGTCGGGTTGTTACTGTGTTTACCAGGCTTTGGTGTTTTCCCTGGCAAATGAGAGCGGGCCGAAACGCAAATCAGAATTTGAAGGAAATCGCCAAACGCGCTGACCTGGCCCCGCCGGATTGATAGGGTGCGAGGAAATTCGCGCCGGCGGAAGTGTCTTGGCCCGCTGTGGCGCGGGTTTGTCCAAAGGCCGTGTTGGGCGTGAAAGAGCCGTCGGGCGCAACTGTGCCGAGGCTGGCGTCAAAGCCGGAGGGCGCGACGAAATTGGCGTGGTTCAAGAGGTTGGCGGCTTCGGCGCGAAAGGTCAGCGAAGTTTCTTGGGTCAGCGAAAAGCTACGCGAGAGGGCCAGGTCAAGCTGCGCGAAGCCATAGCCACGCAATGAGTTGCGCCGCAGGTTGCCATTGTCCGCGCCGGCGGGTAAGGCAAAGGCCGCCGCGTTTAATTGGCGCAAAGGCCCTGCGTTTGTCGCAAAAACCGCCACGCCAGATAGTAAATCGGGGCGCGAATAGGTCAAGCCGAAACCGTTGAGCCGCCCGTAAACGACATTGAGCGGTGTGGCCCCGCGCCAGTGAAAGAGCGTGCTAATCTGCCAACGACGCAACAGGCGCGAGGCCCAGTCGTTTTCATAATCATTAGCCAGCGAATAAACCGCAAAGCCGCGCAAAGAGTGGCGGGCGTCGAAATCTGCCGGGCCGAAATCCTGTGCCGGATTTGCGCTCACGGCGTAGCCCTGCGCCAGCGTGTCGGGCGTGTAGTTGTCGCGCGCTTGCGAGAACGAATAGTTGAGCAGCGCGTCGAAGCCTTTGCGCCGCACGGTCTGGAAACGCAGATTGAAGGCGCGGAAGCTGGAAACCGCGCCGTTGTCGGTCACGCGCGCCAACGCGAAACGCGGGTCGAAATCGCTCTGAGTCCGCGTGAGCCACAAACGGCGGCCCTGCGTGTCGTGAAAACCGGCTGTCAGTTCGATGTCGTTGGTCAGGCTGTGGCGCAGACTAAGGCTGAACTGGCGCGAATAGGGCGTCCGCAATTTCGGCGCGAAGGCCAGCAAAACCTGATAATTCGGCGGGCCGCTGAGATTCGGCGTGAGCGTAACCAACGGCAAGCCCGACGCGACGCGGCCCTCGAAAAAGGGGAACGATTGGCCGAAAACCTGCGCCGCGCCGGTGTTGCTCATCTCGTAGAACCAGCCCAGCCCGGCGCGTATAGTTGTTTTGTAGTTACCTCTGGGAAATGACCACGCGACGCCCAAACGCGGGGCGAAGTTGCGGTAATCGGTGCGCCACAGCGGGGCGGTTTGACCGGCCACACGCGGCGGCGGGCCGAGTTCCCAGAGCAAACCGGCGGTGATGTTTGTTACCTGGTTTGTGTGCCAACCGTAATGCGTGTAAGCGGCGAAATTCCCCAAATGCGGCTTGAGGCCGGCCTGACGCGAAAAAAACTGCGCCCGCGTAGCCGTAGCCGGCGCGTTTAGCCAGCCAGCCACGAGCAGTCCCGTTTCGCTGTTCTGTGGCTCTAAACCAAGCCGTAGGCGGCGATAATCCGCGCCCCAGTTCCAGTGATGGTTGCCAAAATCACGGGCCAGATTACCGTTCAGGTTGATTTGCTCAAGGAGGTTTTCGCGCGCCGGCCCGAACGCCAGGGCCGTGTCTCGTCCCAATAGTTCATAACGGACAAAACGCCCGGCCCCGGTCAGATTAGTAAGCGATGCGGTCTGCGCGCCGCCAAAATCGTCCAGACTGAAACTTTGCCCCACGCGGACGCGGCTGTAACCGGCGCGTATGTCCAAAGCCGTGTTAGACGAGTCCAGACTTGCGCCGCCGCTCAGGGTTTGCGTGCGATTGTCCAGAGTTTGCCGCGCATTAGGCGCAAAACCCGCCGCGCCGCGCCTTTGGCTACGCGAACCGGAATAACTATAACGCGCCCACAGATATTGGCTGACAGGAATGCGGTCAAATTTCAGGTCGGCGTAATCGTGCCGGACTTCGTTGCCGTAGGCTCCGGCAAATTCCGCTAAACCGTCGCTTCGCGCGGCCCCGTTCGGTAAGGGGAACGCATCAAGCAGGGGACGCAATAACAACGGCGCATTGTTTCGCGCCGCGCGTGAAGGCGTATCAACCAAAGAGAAACCCGGAATGCGCCCGCGCAAGCCTTCATAAGTGGCGAGAATATGGAAATCGTTACCGGACAGGCTTTTGCCGAGTGTGCCGCCAAAGTTGTGTATGTTTGCCGTCGGGCGCGGCCGGCCCCGGTTGTTGGCAAACCAATCGTTGGCGCGTAACAAAGTGCCGTCGAACGACGAAAAAACTGCGCCACGCCAGCCAAAGTCGCCGCTTTGCGCCGTAGCCAAAGAGACTTGGCGGCCCGGTGTGCGCGGGTTGGCGTTGCCATACTGCCAGGCCAGAAATCCCGCCTCGCGCACAGCAAACGCTGAGATAACGGCATTAGCCGCGCCGTTGGCGGTGCGGGCCGGGGTCGCGCCGGTGCTGAAAGGCACATTGGAGGCGTCAGACAGCAAACCCAGATTCGCGCCCAAGCCGTCCACGCGCAAATAACCCGCCGTCTCGCGCTGCCCGTTAAAGAAAAACATATTGGCGTCAGACCGACGCGCCGGTGTGCCAGAACCTCAGGAAAAGACAGTGCCTGTTTCCGGGACAATTTGTGGGGTAGCGGTGGCGGCTGGCAGCGGCGCGGGTAACGGCGCAAGCGGGCGCAGTGTTATTACGCCCACCGGCCCGCTTAGGGTGGTGGTTATTGGGGTAGAATCTACAGCAACTAATTCACTGTTGGCAGTCTTACCGGCTGGCGTTGGCGTTTGGGCCAACACGGATAAGCTCAAAAGCAGGCAAAGCAACAAGGTAGAAAAGCGGCGCATTTTAACCTCCAAAATTGCGGGCGAAACTTCTGCAACTTGGTGTCAAATACGCCGCTTGGGGTTGCCTCGTTAGCGGCGGATGTAGGTTTTGTAAGTGTAGCGCAACTCTTTTTCGCCCGGCGGCACGGCCAGTTCCCAGCGGATGCCGGTCTGCGGGTTGACAGCTTCGAGGCTCGCGCCCTGGCGTCGGGCTTTGCCGCCGTCGGAGACAAGGCTGACCGCGCCGTTGACCTGGCGTTTGAGGACGATATTCACGGGCTGCTTCTTATTGTTCTTCACCTTTATCACGCCCTCAACGGTGATGGCGTCGTATTCGGTCACATCGTTACGCACGCGCACCACTTCGCGGACGCGCGATTTTTCCTCTAATTGGTGCGAGCCGATAACTTCCGTCGCCGGCGAGACGCGCACGAAAACGTCGCTGCCGACGGGCGTGAAGCCGAGCATATCTTGGCCCAAAGGCTTCCACTCGCGGAAACTCAGCGCGGGGGCCGTCGTCCAAGGCATATTGGTCTGATTTTTGAGTTTCACGCCAAACCAGACGCCGTTGGAGAGGTTTTGCACGGCGCGGCCTTCGTCGTAGCCGGCGTTGGTCGAATCAGGCACGTCCCATTCGTAAACCTCCGTGCATGGCACGGTGAGCGAAAACAGACGGAGGCTGGCGCGTTCGCCCTTTTTCAACGAAAGCTGGTCGGCGCGGTAGAGAAATAGCTCATCGGCGGAGGTGGCGGGAAGTTGTTCCTCAGTGTCAATGGTGGCGGGGTTCGCCTCGTCACCATCGTCGCGGCGGCGCAGTTCACCGGCGCGGCTTTGCGTCATAATCGCGTTGGAATAGGCGTTTGTGTTGGTCTGAAAATAGCTGGAAACGCCTGCGAAAGTGGAGTTTAACGACAGAGGCGAGAGAATATCCTTATACAAAAAATGCGGCACGCCGACAATGAAATGGACTTCGGTGTTGTCTAAATCTGCCAACTCATTGATGACCATCGCCTCTAATTCCAGCTTGGCCTCGCGTGTGGGTTCGCCTTGCAGTTGGATGCGATACGAGGGAATCCAACGGATGCCACGCTCCAAAGCCGCCACGCCCAAACCGACCTTGCCGCCCGCGCCTTCGGTCTTAAAGGTGAGCCGTTTTTCTTTAGTGGTTATGGTTTTCTCAAACTTGGCCGGGCCGAGAATCTCAACCTGCGAGTAATAGCCGGACTTGATAACAAACACGCCTTCGGCCCTTTTTAGCACCAGGTCATAGCCACTGGAATCGGTACGGGGCGCAATTTCGGCGGCGCTCGCGGTTACTAACTCTTTGCGGCGCGGCGTTAGGGCCATTAGTTCGCCTTCGTAATACTGGTCAATACCTTTTACCTTTACGCGCAAGCCTTCATTGGCTAAGAGCAACTCTTCCAAATCGCTGACGCGCTGGACTTCCTTTTTCTCATTCTCGCCCGCCGTCAGTTGCATGACGCGCACTTGCGGGGCCGTCGCGTAACCCCAGACCGTGCCCATCACGCCCGTCGGGACTTCGGTGGTATAAGCCAAGCCGTTGACCGGCTGCGCTTCGCCTTCGCGGTAAGTAAAAACGTAGCCGTTCTTGAAAATAGCGATGCGTTTCAGCGCGGGCTTGAAATAGTTGGGCGCGGTTTGCGCGGCGGCCAGTTGCACGGCGAAAAGGGAGACGAACAAAACAGACAAAAAAAATTTCATACAGAATTTCCTCAACCAGGCAGACGAACGCGCCGCCGTAAATTGCACACATAATAAAGAACGGCCAGCAACCGCCCGCTTGCAGGGCAACTACTGGCCGATTGAAGTTTGTGGCATTTTCGCCGAAATTTCAGGGCATGAGCGGGTCATGGCCGCAATTGCGGATAAGCCGGTTGAGCGGCGTAAATGATAATGTTGCTGTCAATTATCATGCTCTTCGCGGCCCGGCAAAGGGCGGTCTTGACGTTGTTCTTTTTGCCAAGCCACAGGGTCGGCAATATCCGCCAATGAATTTTGCGCGGCGAGTTGTTCTAACGCTGCTACCATTGCCGCGCCCTGTTGTTGTTTGCTCGGAGCAATCGCGTCTAACAGTGTCACATGAACCGAAACAGACTGGTCGCCGTGTGTAAAGGCAGAAATTTCGCCTTGCCATTCCAAGGAATGGCCCCGCAAAATGGCTCTGTAAGTAGGGTACATAACGCCTCCTTTGTTATCCGTTATTTTGCTCAAACTCCTTCATAAAAGCAACCAACGCCTCGCAACCCTGGCGCGGGAAAGCGTTGTAAATTGAAGCTCGGATGCCGCCGACGCTGCGGTGGCCCTTCAAGCCGTCAAGCCCTTGCGCGGTGGCTTCGTTGGTGAATTTCTTCTCCAACTCCTCGGAAGGCAAACGGAAAGTGATGTTCATCAACGAACGCGCCGAGGTTTCGGCGTGGCCGCGATAGAATTCGGTGGCGTCAATGGCGTCGTAGATGAGTTTGGCTTTGGCCTGGTTTTCGCCGTGCATGGCGCTGATGCCGCCCTTTTCCAGCAACCATTTACAGATGAGGTCAATGATATAGATGCCCCAGGTGTTGGGCGTGTTGTAGCGCGAATCGTTTTCGGTGTGGGTGCGGTAATCAAACATGGTGTGGAGGCCGTCGGGGATTTTGGCGAGCATATCGTCGCGGATGATAACCAGAGTAACGCCGCTCGGCCCCATGTTTTTCTGCGCGCCGGCGTAAATCAGGGCGTATTTCGAGATGTCCAAAGGCCGCGAACAGATGTCCGACGACATATCGCAAA
>JAYVJN010000332.1:0-6990 GCA_043769325.1 Acidobacteriota bacterium | reverse complement strand
GACGATGAGGAAGTCTGCGGAGTTCTCCGCTTGCGTCCAAGCGGAAGGTTCGTTGGCGTTGACGAAGGCCGGGCTGAGGGCCTGGTCGTCGGCAATGGCGAGCATGGCGCGTGACCCGAAGCCGTTTGGCGTTTGCACGGCATATCCCGCCGCGTCGCTGCCGATTTTGGCCGCCACTTGGAAGGCGCGGCGCGGTTCGGTGAGGTCAAAGAGGCGGATGTTGGGCGTGTTAAAGCCATTGATAGCCGCGTTTTGCCGTCCGTTGAGGGTAAACAGCAGTTGGTTGTTGACCGCTTCGTAACGGCGGTTATAGACGAGGCGGATATTGTCTGCCAACGAGACATCGCCATCGGCTTCGGCATTGAAGGTGACGGTGTTCGCGCCTTCGTTTAACGCTCCGACGGGTATGTCAAAGCGTTGGCTACGCAGGGTTTGCCCGTTCCATTCGACAAAGCCGAGGGCTTGTCCGTTGAATTGGACGCGAACGCGGTGGGAGCCGCTGCTCGCGCCTTGTAAGGACACTTCGAGCCGCGCGGGAGTTGCGGTAGAAGCGTCCGGTTTGAGGACTTGTAACGTCCGGCTGACGGGATTGCGCACAATGCCCGCGCCGAAGAAGTTCTCTGCGTCCTCGCCGTTTCTCAAGGCCGAGAAGTAGATGCTGCGCTCCTTGAGTTCGACGGTGGCGGGGAAGGAAGTGCTGAGTGCTGAGGACTGAGGACTGAGTTCGGCGTCTTTGCCGTCGCGTCCACCACGCGGGGCGACGCGGGCTGGCGCGCCGTAGCGCAAACCGGGCTGCGCGCCGTTGATGAGCCAGTAAACGCGCGTGTCGCTCTCGCGTTCGTCGAGGCCGAAGCCGTAGAACTCGATTACGTCGGAAGCGTCCAGAGGCCCGCCGTCGCTGCGTTGGCCGCGAATGTTGAGCGGCATTTCGACGCCGTCGGCGTAGAGTTGCAGCATATTGGCGTCGGCGTCGGCGCGGAGGCCGGCGGCGAAGAGTTGCGCCCCGGAGACGCGATACCAACCATTCGTGGTGACGCCGATTTTGACGGCTGCGCCCGCCGCCAATTGAAGCTGGCGCGTGGCCGCGTCGTCGCCGCGTTCGGCGCGTAAGGCGTCGCGGATGGCTTTGGGTAAGAGCGGCGTGGTCGGCGTCGCCTCACCCGCGTTGGTTAATTGGCTGAGAGTGCGAGCGTTAGGCGCGAGTGCCAGACGCGCGGCGGCCTCTGCGTCAGTCTTGGCCGCGACCGGCCCAAACTGCTGTTTCTTGCCGTTGAGCGCGATGGCTTCGAGGTAATACTCAGCCCCCGCGTGGAAACCGTCGCGCCAGTAATAGGCGTCACCGGCGGTCAGCGTCGTGCCGCCCGCGACCTTGAAGGCCGAACCCGCGATGGCTTCGTCGTTGACGCGGACGAGTTCGCCTTTACCCTGGCGGCGATAGACAAAGTAACCGAGGTTGTCCGTCTCGCTGCCCGTGCGCCACGACAACAAGGTCGTCGCGCCGTCGCTCAAGGCCGTAAAGTCGGACATCGTCACCGCCGTCGGGCCGCTGATGACAAAGCCGAAGTCGGCGGTTAAGTCGTCGGCGGTGTCGGCTGCCGCCGCGCCGTTAGTCGCGCCCGCGCCATAGCTGCCGGGGTTAGTTTCGCCCGCTGGCTTGGCTTTGCCGGCGACATTGATGGTGTTGGCGATGATGCCGTTGGTGGACGGTGAAGCGGCGTCAATGCCGTTGTCGCGGCTGTCGGTTGTATTGCTGCTTGCGTTGACGTTGCCCGCGCTGCTGATACGCCCCGATAAGGCATTGCCGCTGAGAAAGTTAGACGGATTGACGCGGACGATGTAGCAGGCCGTTTTGAGGTTGTCGAAACGGTAGTAACCCGCGCTGTCGGTGGTCACAGTAGCCAAAGGGCTGTTGGTATCGTCAATCACGCCGTCGCAAGTCGCGTCGGCGAAGAGCGAGACGGAGACGCCCGTGACGCCGGCCTCCGTGCCATTCAGGATGCCGTCGTTGGCGACGCCGCCGACGCCCGTGCCGTTGTCCAGCCAGACGCGGTTGCCGATGGAATAGTTGACTAAACCGAAGTCAACTTTGAGATTCTGCGCGTTGTCGGGGTTGACATCGCCGGCGCCGTTCTCTTCGCCCGTCGGCGCGCTGCCGGCGGTGACGGCGGGCGCGACGCGGGTTTGCACGAAACCGCCCGCGCCCAAGACGCCGGTGGTCGTGCCTTTGTCGCCGGAATCGGGACTGCCGGCGTTGTTGGCGTCGGGTGTGGTCGCGCCTTCCGTGCTGTTGCCGGTGCTTGAGCCGTAGTTGGCTAAGACGCCGCCTGTATTGAAGTTAGCGGCGGCGAGACGAACCTGGTAAGCCGTGCCGGAAGCGAGTCCGGGGAAAGAATAGTAACCGGAGGCGTCAGTCGTGGCGGTGGACAAAAGGGTCGTCCCCGCGCTGTCGTAAAGTTCGACGGTGACGCCCGCAAGACCGCTTTCGCCGGCGTTGAACGCCCCGTTATTGGCGTTGGCCGCCGTGCCGCCGCCGTTGTCCAAAAAGACGCGGTTGCCGAGCGAGACGGTGTTGGTCTTGAAACCGAAATCGTAAGTGTGGTCGTTCTGCCCGTAACCGCCGGTAGTCAGCGCAATCAGAACGCTGTTGCCGCCGCCGCTGACGGTGGCGTAAGTGGCGTCGGCGTCGCGGCTGTCGCCGTTGGCCGTCGCGTCGGCGTTCTGGCGCGTGAGGGCAAACCCGTTCAACGGCTGCCCCGCGCCAAAGTTAGCCGCCGGAATGCGAACTTCGTATTTGGTGTTGGGGTTCACCTCGTATTTGCATTGCGTTTGGTAAGTGACAGCGAGGGTGGCCGCGAAACTCGCCCCGCCGTCGAAATCATAGATTAAATGGCCGGCGTTAGCGGTTGCCGCCGTAACCGTATTAGTAAGCACAAAGGCCATCGCATTGTTGGGCACCCAGCCCGCGCGGTTGACCAATTCCTGGACGATTGTATTGATGTTGGGAGTGCGTTGGTTAGCGGCGTTTTCGCGGAAATTGGGCCAGGCCGGAATGTTCGTCCAGGCCACTGAAGCAGTGGAATTGGCGCGGCTGGTGATGGTGTTGAGACCCAACGCGAACGTGGCGGCGTTATCTACGGCGTTGCCTCTAATGGTCGAACTGATGGTGGTGCCGGCTGGAAAAGCCTCGCCAATCTGGAAAAACTGGATGTTCGCGCTGCTGATAGTTGCGCCCTGGGGGATATTCAGATTGGGGAAACGATAGCCGGAATGGGTGAGAATATAATTGGGGGCCGCTGCTGTGCCGAAATTGATTTTGCCGGCAGCGGAGAAACTGTTGTTGAGCAACACATTAGTCGTGCCGCCGCTAAAGGTTACGCCGACTGCTTGAAAGCCGTCGTCGGTGCTGCTCGCCGGTTGGGAGTAAACCGTCGTGTTGCAAGTGGCGGCGGCGTTATTGCCCATATTGGCTTTGCCGGCCCCGCCGAAAACATAGTTGCCGTTGGCGTCCGTCGTCGCCGTGCCAACTTGCGTATCCGCTACGCCGTCGTTATTGGTGTCGGCCCAGAGTTGCACGGCGACATTGGCGATATTAGCTTCGCCGGAGTCTTGCCGCCCGTTGCCGTCGGCGTCGTTCCAGACGCGGTTGCCCACCTGAAGCGGGGCCGGGTCGCGCAACAACTCCATGTCGCCGATGCCGTTGGCTTTGCCAAAAAGACCGTTGCCGGTGTTGAGGCCGTTGTTATAAATTTGATAGCCGCGCACCCGCGTACCGTTGTTGATGTTGTGGGCAATATGGCCGTTTGCGCTGACATCGGTAGCCGGGTCAAAAGCGGTAGCGACGATTTCCTGCGCGCCGCGCATATAAGTCAACGCGCCGTTAGAAACCTCGTTATGGAAATCCGTCGCGCTGATGGCGATATTATCCTGGGCGAAGAACTCACCGCCGCCCGGGCCTTGGCCGTTTGTCGCGCCGGAGCCGGTTGCGCCGCCGCACACGCCCGCGCTTTCCGCGTCCCAAGTGCCGCCAACATTAGGGCAAGCCCGCATAATGTCGCCGCCGGTGAAGACGGCGCGGAAAGTGGTGTCAGACGCTATCGGGCGATAATTGGCATAGCCCAATTGATTGCCGACACGATCCATGAAACCCAAGACCAGCGCGTTGTTTGAGTCAAACTCAATATCCGAGAGAATCGGGGTCGGACGCCCGACGCGCCCCGCGCCGCTGGTGGCCTGGTTAAAGCTGGCGTCGGAGTAAGTGTCCGTCCAGGGATACCATTGCCCCGAATTGGCCGGCACTTGCGTCAGGTCGGTAATCTGATAAACGATGCCTTTGTTGTAATCCAAAGCGCGGTTGAAGACGGTGGTAAAAGTTGTGGGAGAATTTGGATTGAACGAAAGAACGTAAGCGTGCAAATTAGCGCGCACGCCGCCGGCAGATTCCGCCGAACAGACGCCGCCCAAGTAACCGTTGCCGTTGCGAAACGCCAAGGCCCAGGGGCGAAAAACGCCGTTGACACAGGAGGGAACGCCCGTAAAACCGCTCAGAGGGTAATTCGTGAACGCGCCCGCCGCCGTTGCGCTGACATCCAGTTTGAAAATGGAGGGCGCGCCGTCTCGCAGGTTGACGCCCCACAGCATATTGCCTGTTTCGTCCAAATCAATGTCGCCGAGACCCGCTTTGCCGGTTTTGGCGAAAGGTTCGATGTCTGTGTTGGGGGTTTCAACTGTGCTTGGCAAGCCGCGTGTCACGTTATCGGAAATAGTGCCTAAGTTCAGGCTAAAGGGAGCGTTTTCCAAGTCCACAAAGTTGGTTGTGGCCGACGTACCATCGCCTGGCACGCTTGTTACATAGATGCCGCCCAAGCCTTGTGAACCTAAGCCGACGTGCCGTTTGAGCAAGGCCGCCGTGAAGAGACGCTTTTTGGCGGGCTGCCAGGCCGCGCCCCAGGCCGCGCCGATTTGCGCGGCGGTGGCAAAAGTAGTGTTGCGCGACGATTCGCCGGACGCTGTGTAGGGATAACCGACGAGAGCGAAATTGTTGCCCGCTGTGCCGCCGCCCAGCGGATTGCCGTTGGAATGCACCGGCGTCGCCAGTATCGCGTCGTTTTGCGAGTAGTCCGCGTCTCTGGCGACACCCAAATCAATGTTGGCGGATGCCCCGTCGGGAATAAACCGCACGGTTGAAGAGTTATTCGCGCCGGTTGCGCTGGGCGAGTAACCACTCGGCAAGGCTGTAAATTCAATGCGATACGGCCCCGTGCCGGTTGCGTTCAAACTGTACGCGCCGTTGTTGCTGCCGGTGCAAAAAACTGTCGGGTTGCCGTTGGCGGTGCAGGTTGTGGTTGTGCCTTGGGTCGCGCCGGCGGCGTCAAAAGCCGTCACGACGACGCCTCCGATGCCGTTATCAATGGCGAAATTAGGGGTTGCGCCGCTGGTGTCGCGCCCGCCGTTCATGTTGTAGTCAACATAAACCGCGCCGGTAATCGTGCCACTGGCCAGGGCCGTGCGCAAACGCGCCTGGAGCAGCCCGGCCACAAGACCCAAGGCTAGCAGCAGCGCAAGCGTCAAACGTAAAACCGATATTTGTAGCGGTTTGGGGTGGGGGGAAGGTGATTTAGTTAGGTGATTGAAGCGAATAACGAACGAACGGAATAGTGGTTTCACGTCTGACTCCTTCTAGCAAGTTGGGAAAAGTCAGTAGCAAACCGGACAATTGCAGGGCTTAAAGGAAGCCGCAGGCCGAGAGGCGCAATAAAAACAGACACGACAAGGCTGAGGCGCGCCTTGAGGGGCTGGCGCGCGCTGAATTTTGCCGTCGCAGTACGCCGACTTGTGGAAGGCGTAGGAGTTTTGCCGGTTTTAGCCTGACAAATGATTACGGCTGAAACGGTTAAACAGGGCGCGGACAGCCGGGCAAACGCCGGATAGTCCACGCGGAATAAGCGCGTTACAGTCCACGACTAATACGGGTGATGGGGAAAAGGGCAAGCGGCCCAAATGGGCCTATGTCACAAAAGTCACAAAGCTCGAAGCTTGTGCGAGTAGCGGCTGAACCAAACGTAAAAGCTCTAAAAGGAGGTCAGGTAGCCGCGTTAAAAGTACGAGAACCAAAGGCCGTCAGGCGGTGAGCAAGCAGGCCGTTTGTGACTTGAGTAGTTCAGGTTACTAATCAAGTAACTTTACGTTAGCAAGTTGAACTCTACTTGTCAATAATTATTTTTCGCTATTGGGTTTGTTAATAACTGATGTTACGCAGCCGTGATGGTTGGCAGATGGTTGAAAGGCCGCAACGCGGCAAGGCAGCCAGCAGCAGGCAGCCAGCAGCCGGCAGCAAACAGTAAGAAGCCGCGTTGCGCTAACACAGCCAGAACCGCCGCCGCCGTCCTGTCTCTGCCAATGACTTTCCGGCGGGGTCGCCAGTAGCAACATTTCTCTTTTTCTACTGCCTGCTGCCTGCTGCCTACTGGCTTCGTGGTTGATGTGGCGGATACGGCCAACAACCGCCAATGGATGAAAGACTTCAAAGCACGCTGAAAAGCCAAGCTGGAGCAACTTGAACTCTGGTTAGTGAGCTATCGCATTGAAATTGACTAGACAATATGGACAAAGTTCGCGTAGCGGCGGCGCAGTTCGGCGTCGGGACGGATTTGGGCGAGAATCTGGCGACTTGTTTGCGCGTGATTGACGAAGCCGCGCGGCACGGGCCGGATTTGCTGGTCTTGCCGGAATTTTGCAATCATCTGGCCTGGTACGAGAGTCCGGCCCACGCCTACGAGGTTTCGCTCGAATTGGGCGGCGCATGGTTGGCGGCCATCGGCGCGAAAGCCAAAGAGCGCGGCTTACGTCAAAATCTGCGTCACGGTGCGGCGCGAAAATGGTTTGGCGACGGTCTCCAATCTGCTTTACGGGCCGGCCGGCGCGTTGCTTGGCGTGACCGATAAGCAGACGCTGATGGGCAACGAGAACAACTTTTTCACCCGCGCCCAAACG
>JAYVJN010000331.1:0-7692 GCA_043769325.1 Acidobacteriota bacterium | reverse complement strand
GTGAGTTGGTTGTTGCTCAACCAACCGTAATCACGCGGACTGTCAGGGTCGCGGATGTGTTCGTTTACACCTTCGCTCCATTCCACGAGTTCAATCATGCCGCACGGTTGGCCCGCTTGCGCGAACTGCGCCACCCGTACCGTGCCACCATCTAAGCCCCATAAATCTTTGACTTTAGCGGCGGCGACTTCCTCTACGCCCACGCAGACAAGCCGCAAGCCCTGTTCATAAAAAGGCCGCGACTCTTCAATTGATTTCACCCGCACGACGATGCTGCGGATGGCTGAAATCAATGCAGTTGCCATATTAGCTCCAAAGTAATTTCAGTTTGCGTTTTCCATGCGCCTAAGCTTTCCTACGTTAGGTTCACAGAGCTGTTTTCAAGTCTTCTTTGATGCCTTGCGCTTCGGCGGGCAGCGTCAGGAAGAACAGTCCCGAAACAAAAATTGGCAGAATTCCGCACAGTGTATAGGCCAGATTCCAATTGCCGCCGAATCTTTGCACGGCATAAGACAACGCCAAAGGCCCGAATGCGATGCCCAAATTGACCGCCAGCGAACCGGAAAACGTCACGCCGGTGGCCCGCAAGCGCGTGGGAAAGTTCTCGGCGATGAAGGTGAACTTAACCGCCGTCGTGCCGTAAAAAAAGAAGGTCATCAGGCAGTAAGTAACCATTGTCGGCCAAAAACCGCTCGTCAGCCAAATCAGGGCCGTGAACGCCAACGAACCCAGCCAGGCCCAAATGATGCTGACGTTGCGCCGTTTGAGGTAAAACTCGCCCACAAACGCCGCCAATACATAGCCAATTGAACCAACCAAATAAGATAGCCCGACCAATTTGACGGCATCGGCGGGCGTCCAGCCGCGAAATTCTTGGAAATAGGCGTTGAGCAAGATGGTTGAACCGTAGGCGAAAACGTGGAAAAACTCGCCGCCAAAGAGCATCGCGGTGCGAAAACGATACTTGGGGCCGAACAATTCGCGGAAACGCGGCTTGGTTTGGACGTCCGCTTTCTGCGCGGCTTGCGCGGCGGTAAAGGCTTTTGTCTCGCGCAGAAAAAGCCGGATAATTATCATGTAGGGAACGCTTAAAAGACTGAGCAGAAAGGCGTAACGCCACGCGCCGCCGTTCCAGCCTTCCATGCCATAATGCGCGATTAGCCAGCCGATAGCCGTCGCCGCGATGAACCAGCCTATGGGATAGCCGATTTGGATTATCCCCGACAACAACCCGCGATAGCGCGGCGGGGCTTCTTCGACGATTATAGTGCCGACAACGGGCGATTGAATGCCGCCCGTCGCAAAGCCCAAAGTCCGCAGAATCAACAATATCGGCGTGCTATTGGCGAAAAACATCAACGCCACAAACAACGACCCGACCAACATCGAAGTGCTAAACACAAACTTGCGGCCCCATCTGTCCGTCAACACCCCTAACCCCGCGATGCTCAAACCCGCCAGCGTAAAGGTCAACGCCAGGTATTGCCCGCGCTCAATCAGCGTCCAACCGAAATGCTTGCTTACCTGCGGCAACACGAACGAGAACAGGGCCTGATCCATATTCTCTAAACTCACGCCGCACAGACAGATAAAGAACGCCCGCAAAGGATAACCCCGCACGGATGACCAAAAATCGCGCCACGACGCTTCCTTTAGATTTGCTTTCATAAAGTAATTAGAGAAATTGCCACAAAACGCACAAAAGACACAAGATAGAGTCTCAGTTTGGATGGTTTTTTTGTGCGTTTGTGGCGAATAATGCGAATCAGGGGTTAAACGCCGGTTTCTACTGCGAGTTTTCGCTAATCGCGCAACGCTTACGACTGGAGCGCGGACAGCCTTGTCCGCATGAGCGCGAGAGCGCGAAAAAGCTGGACTCGCCTTTGGCTCGTTGCGTACAAGGCTGTCCGCGCTCCAGTCGTGACGCGCTCCGTTTCTGGCAAGTTTCAACCCCTGATTCGCATTAATAATGTTGTTATCAAAATCTGTGGAATTTGTGTAATCTGTGGCGAAAAATTCTTTCCTTGAAATCTATATCTTTTGATGCGGTTTTCCTTTAATCACAAGACAGTCGGGCGCGGTTATATTTACCTGTCGCTGTGCGCGGCGGTTGTCGGGACGGTTTTGTCTTTGTTGATGCGTTGGAAACTGACCTGGCCCGACGCTTCCCTGCCTGGCCTGGCGTTGCTCTTTGGCGAAGCCGCGCCCAACGGCGTCATTTCGCCCGAACTTTACCTGGCCTTTCTGACGATGCACGGGACGCTGATGATTTTCTTTGTGCTGACCGTCGCGCCGCAGCATGGTTTCGGCAACTTCATATTACCCTTGCAGTTAGGCGCAAACGAGATGGCTTGGCCGAAGCTGGGTGTAGTGTCACTAACATTGGCGTGGGCTTCATTTCTTGTGGCTTTGGCGGCTTTTTTCGTCACGGGCGGCGCACCGACGGCGGGCTGGACGGCTTATCCAACCCTGAGCGCGGTGGGCGCGGAGTTGAACGTGCCGGGCCTGGGCGCGGGGATGAATGTTTGGTTGGTGAGCATCGCTTTATTTTGTGTGGCGTCAGTTTTGGGGGCCTTAAATTTCATTCTCACGGTTTTGACGAAACGCGCCAAATCGTTGCCTCTAATGGAGATGCCTTTGCCGTGTTGGGCGTGGTTCACTTCGGCGGCGGTTTCGCTGGTGGTCTTTCCGGTCTTGCTTGCCGCGTGTCTGCTGTTGTTGGCGGACAGGAATCTCGGCACGAGTTTCTTTGTGCCTGGCGGGATTTCGGGCGGCGAAGGTTTGCTAGGCACGCACACGGGCGGGTCGCCCCTGCTGTGGCAACACCTGTTCTGGTTTTTCGGACACCCGGAAGTTTACATCGCCATTCTGCCGGGCATGGGCGTTGTCTCGCACGTCCTTTCGGTCTTTGCGCGTAAGCCCGTATTTGGTTATCGGGCAATGGTTTACTCACTTTTTGCGATAGGTTTCTTGGGCCTGGCAGTGTGGGGCCACCATATGTTTACGAGCGGCATGAACCCGAACTTGACGCTGGCGTTTTCCACGCTGACGCTGGTTATCGGCGTGCCGTCGGCGGTCAAAACCTTTAACTGGCTGGCGACTTTGTGGGGCGGGCGTTTGTGGCTGACGACGCCGATGCTGTTCGCCATTGGCTTCGTCTCAATCTTCGTGACCGGCGGCTTGACGGGCCTGGTCTTGGGCCAGGCGGCGTTGGACGTGCCACTGCACGACACCTATTTCGTCATCGCGCACTTTCATCTGGTGATGGGCGTGGCGGCGGTATTTGGTTTATTGACAGCCGTTTACTTCTGGTTTCCTAAGATGTATGGGCGAATAATGAACGAGACTCTGGGCCGCTTACATTTCGCGCTGACGTTTGTGGGCGTTTATGCGATTTTCGTGCCGATGCACCTGCTTGGGATAATGGGAATGCCCCGCCGCTACGCCCAATTCACCGAAGCCGGCGCGCCAATTTACAGCTTTCTCGCCGACGCGCCGCCTTTAATGTTGTTCATTACGATAGCCGCCTTCGTCACCGCCGCCGCCCAACTCATCTTTCTTTTCAACTTCTTCTGGAGTATCTTCAAAGGCGCAACGGCGTCGGAAAATCCTTGGGAAGCAACGACGCGGGAATGGTTAGGAGAGAAAGCTAGGTGACAGGAGGAGTAAGCTGTCGCCTGAACGAGTCAATTATTTATGCCAAGAACTATTGATACTGTAACCATTGACCCTAAAATCGTCGGCCCGAAGAACCTGGCGAGCGGGCCGGGCTTTGCGCCGCCGCGACGGGATGGTAACGGTGGCGACGGGCCGGAACAACCACCGAAATTGCCGTTGGCGGTTTACAAAATTGCCATGTTGACCGGGTTGGCGGCGATTCTGATGATGTTCATGGGGCTGATTAGCGCGTTCATCGTGCGCGGGATGGCGACTAACTGGAAGCCGGTGGTGTTGCCTAAAACCCTGTGGGTAAGCACTTTGCTGTTGCTTGCCAGCAGTTTTACGTTGGTCAAAGCGCGGCGGGCTTTGGCTGGCGAAAACCAGGCGGGCTATAAGCGCTTGCTGGCTTTGACGGCGGCGTTGGGCGTTGGGTTTGTGTGGGCGCAACTCGCTTCGTGGGCGCAATTGGCGGCGCAAGGCGTGTTTCTCGCCGGCAGTCCCCACAGTTCTTTCTTTTATATGTTCACGGGCTTGCACGGCGTCCACATTCTCGGCGGGCTGACCGCCTTGGCCTGGCTTGTCTGGAACGCGCGGCAAGTGCCGATGACGGAATACGGCGTGGCGAAACGGCGGGCGTTGGTGGACACGGCGTCCTTGTACTGGCACTTTATGGATGGGCTGTGGGTCTGTCTTTTCGCGTTGTTGCTGTTATGGCGATAAGAACTAAGGATGAAGGATGAAGGATGAAGGATGAAAACAGGCCAGACTTGCTCCAGAGAACCAAAAGCTTTGCCGTGCGAATAGTTAGAATGTATGTCTCAATGCCTAAAAGTGTTGAAGCGCAGGTTCTGGGAAAACAGGTTTTACGCTCTGGGACTTCAATTGGCGCACAATACCACGAAGCGCAACGCGCCAAATCAGATGCTGACTTTATAAGCAAACTTGAAGGTGCTCTACAAGAACTGGATGAGACTTGCTATTGGTTAGAATTGATTGTCGAAGTAGGAATCTTTGGCGAAGGGAAAATAGAGCCTTTGCGGGAAGAGGCCGAGGAGTTGATTAAAATCATGGTTACGATAGTCAAGCAAGTAAAAGAGCGCGCGCGTAAGAAATGAGCGTTTATCTTCATCCTTCATCCTTCATCCTTCATCCTTTGCTGATGGCGCAATGCGCGATGTGCAAAACGACAGCAGAAGCGGCGGGCGAGGCGAGTCTGTCGGCGGGGTTGAATTGGGGAATTTTAGTCTTGCTCATGCCGCCGGTGGCGATTTTTTCCACGCTTTTTTGGATTGTTTACAAATCACAAGAACCTTCACGCGCCAAGCAAAATGATTGATGTATCTTTTTTACCGCATCTGAACGCGACCCTCAATTTTACAAGTTTCGTGTGTCTGACTGCGGGATATTATTTTATTCGTCGCGGCAACCGTGCGGCGCACCGGCGGTGTATGCTAGGCGCGGTGACGGCGGCCTCGGTGTTTCTGGTTTCCTACCTGATTTACCACTTTAATCACGGCGCGACGACATTCAAAGGCACGGGCCTGGCGCGTCCCGTTTACTTCTTTATACTCGGCACGCATACCGTTCTGGCGGCGGTCATCGCGCCGTTGGTAATCATTACACTAAGCCGCGCGCTCCGCGAGAAGTTTATGCAACACAAGAGGATAGCGCGTTGGACTCTGCCGCTTTGGTGGTATGTTTCGGTGACCGGCGTGATTGTCTATCTGCTGCTCTACCACATTTATCCGTCACGCTAAAGCTAAGTTCCGTCATTTTGTAAAACGACGACGACACGCTTACTAAAGTGCGCGTTTCTGCCTCTGCCTAACGACACGCTTACCAATGTGCGCGTTTCTGCCTGTGGCTAACGGCCTATCGCGGGTACGCCTGGTTGTTGCGGGTAATCCAACTCCTTTAAGACTCGCTCATCGGCGTCAAAATAGACCTTTATCGGGGCTTGTTCGAGTGGAATGGTAAAGACTTGGCTGCGTTCGGTTATATTGATGGTTTCTGTTCTGACGCTGCCGGGGATGGTAATTTCCAACTGTACGCCAGGCAGACGAAAGACAGCAGGGGTACTTGGGTCAGACTTTTGCGTCTGTTGCACGGCCAGCGCAAGCTCTTTTTTCACGGCGTCATAACGATAGCGCACGCGCAATTCGGGATAACCGGCTTGATAAACCCATTGTTTGAAAAACCAGTCTAATTTCTGCCCCGAAGCTTCTTCAAAAGCAATTTGCAAATCAGGCGTTGTCACACTTTGCTGCGCGTGGCGCGTAAGGTAAAGGTTGAGGGCTTGCCAGAATGGTTCGTCGCCCACCAAACGGCGCAACATATGGAGCACATAGCCGCCTTTTTTGTAAGTGGTGCCGTCAAACAGTTGCACGGCGTCTTTGTAACGGTTATAGACCAACGGGCGGCGATAACGGAATTTATCTTCGCCGAGGTAAAGGTCTTGATTGCTGCGCATTTCAATCATATAACCCGCGCTGCCGGACAAACTTTCTTGCCAGACGGCTTCCATATATGTCGCCAGACCTTCATTTAACCAAAGATGCGACCAATCAGCGCAAGTGACGGAATTGCCAAACCAGGAGTGCGCTAATTCATGTGAAACCAGGTTGTCAATCTCACGCCGTTCATAATTGGGCAAGTCGGCATTTGCCGCGCGAAACAAAAGAGGCCGCAAAATGGCGGTATCGGCGAGAGTCGTCGCGGTGATGTTTTCCATGCCCGCGAATTGGTCGAAAAAAGCGACGCCGGTTTGCGCGTATTTGTTGAAAGGAAACGGGAAGCCGGTTAGCCGCGAAAATACGCGCATCATCTCCGGCGTGCGCCCGAATGCGGTGCGGGCGGCATTTTCCGCGCCGGCGTAGGTGTAATACTCCAATGGAACGGCGCGTTGCGGGCCATCGGGCGTCAACGAAGGTAACACCGCAACATCGTCCAGCTTTTTAAATTCACCAACAATTAAAGAAACCAGATAAACCGCGTGAGGCTTTTCCATACGCCAGTGAAAGGTGCGCGTGCCATCCGGGTTATCTATGGTTTCCAGCAGTTTACCATTAGCAATAGCGATTTCTTGCGGATTAGTCGTCGTGATGTATTGCTCGGTGGTGGCGAAATCATTGGGAAAATCGTGGGCCGCGAACCAATACCGGTTGTCCTCCGGTTCACCTTGCGTCCAAATCTGCGGCGGGCGGCGTAGCGTGGTGTCGGGCAAGTTCAAAGTGGCTTCCGGCGTGAAATACAAGCCATGCTTGGGGTTGACAATGCGATAACGCAATCTCACTGACAGCGTCTCGGCGGCGTTATAATAACGGTTAAGTTTGATAACAAGTTGGTTGGGTTTTTCCTGTCGCCACAGCAATTTAGAATCAGTCTCGCCCAATGTGGCCGCTTCCAGGATAAAATCCGCCGCGTCCAAACGCACTTCCTGGAATTTATCGCGCAACGGTTTAAGCGTAATGGTTTCATCGCCCCAGACGGTTTTGCTTTTGCGTTCAAAGCGTGTGTGTAACACATAATGCAACGCATCGTAGGCGCGTGGCGCGGGCGAGTGCGCGGGGCCGTTGAGCTGCGGATAAAGAAATCCGGGAGCGGACGGCCTTTTGGTTTGGGCGGTAATGCCCTGGCAAAATAAAAGCAAGCCCACAACCAGGGCTAAACGATGGGTGAAATAAAAGGTATCATGGCGCATGGTTTCAAATACGGCTGCGTGATTTTGCCCTATCCCTGCTATGAACGCAAATGTTTCGCCGCTGCCTATCTGATTAAAATCGTGTTAGTTACTCTCGCCACACGGAAGGCTATTGTGAGAAACAAAGTTTGATAACGACATTGAAACAGCGTAATTTTGAAAAAGAATTAGCCACAGAGTTCACCGAGAACACAGAGAGTAACTGATTGCGTTTTTGCTCTCTCGGTGAACTCTGTGGGGTGTAATCAAAAGTGAAGCGGGCCGGTATGCGGTATGCGGCTGCGCCGCTCCGATGTGCGGCGATGGCTATGCCTCGCCGTGAAAATAGCTCC